>JAIOQF010000257.1 GCA_021413535.1 Verrucomicrobiota bacterium | reverse complement strand
TGCGGAACCAAAACAAGGCGCTTCATTCATTGAACTAAAAAAACTCGAGGGCTTCACAGCTAAACTCGCGGGCATGAGCGCCGATGAGATGGTGCGCAAGCTTCACCTGCGTTACACCGGCAGCGAGGGGATGGTCGCCGCCCTTCAGACAAATCTCGCGCTGGCACGGCGCTTTGATGACAAGGTGCTGGTCGTGCCGGAAGGCGACTTCCAACGCGATCTCTTGATGGATTTGCTGTCGAACAATCCGCAGACCAAAACTTTCCAAGATGAAGTGCTCCAGGCGGCGCGGGTGATTGCGCGCAAATACAGCACTGACCGGCCCCATGCTGAACACGTGGCGATTTTTGCCCAGCAGATTTTCCGCGAACTTCAGGATCTGCATGCGCTGGAGCCGAAGCATGAACTGCTGCTCCGGGTGGCAGCCATCTTGCATGAAACTGGCCTGTTTCTCAGTCCGCGCGAACATCACAAACACAGTCTCTATATCATCCTCAACACGGAGATTTTCGGTCTGGGCACGCATGATCGCGCGCTGGTCGCGCTGCTGGCTCGTTACCACCGGCGCTATAATCCTGATCCGAATCATCCGCATTTCTCTGACCTTTCGCGCGAGGATCGCATGACTGTTTTCAAGCTGGCGGCGATCCTGCGGATTGCCGATGCGCTGGACCGCAGTCATTCGCAGCGGCTCAAGGAAATCAAGCTGCGCCGCGAACGCGACACGCTGATCATCGAGACGCCCGGCGTTGACGACACCACCGTTGAGCAAATAGCCATCAACGGCAAGTGCGACATTTTTGAAGAAATCTACGGCTACAACATCACACTGCGCAGCGCCTGATCATGATTCCTGAACATTTTATCAATCGCGAACTGAGCTGGCTGGCTTTTAATGAGCGCGTGCTGGAAGAAGCCGAGCGTGAATCTTTGCCGTTGCTGGAGCGGGTGAAGTTCCTCGCGATTTCCGCGACAAATCTCGATGAATTTTTCATGGTGCGAGTGGGCGGACTGCAAATCATGAAGGACAGGGGGCTCCGCACCAAGGACGCGGCAGGTTATACGCCTTCGCAGCAGCTCGAACTGATTCGCGAGCGGTCGGACGCCTTCGTTCGGCGCCAGTATGCGCTGCTGCATGAGAAGCTGCTTCCGGCACTGGAGAAACAAAACATTCATCGTCTGCGGGTCAGTGATGTGAATGCTGCGCAGCACGCGCACCTTGAAGCGCACTTCATTGAACAAGTCTTCCCTTTGCTTTCGCCGGTGGCTGTTGAGGAGGGGACGGTTCATCAGCTTCCTGCCTTGCAGATCATTCTGCTCTGCCTTGTCAGCGACACAGCAGCTGACAATGGGAACTCGCGTCATGTGATGATCGCCCTGCCGCCGAGCCTGTCGCGCCGGGTGCCGGTGCCGCCGCTTGGTGGAGCACCTGCTGGATATTTGAATCTCGAAGATCTCGCGCAGATGTTTCTGTCGCACTATTTTCCGAATGAACACGTGGTGCAGACCGCCCGCTTCCGCATCTGCCGGAACTCAGACATCGCTGTGGATGATGAAAGCGCGCTCGATCTCGCGACAGAGATGGAAGAAATTCTCGAGGCGCGAGCCACCAGTTCGACGATCCGATTGGAGATTGAAGAGGGCGCATCGAAGGAGCTTGCAAAAGTCATCCAGAGTCTCGCCGCCGTTACTGCAGCTCAGACGGTTTTCATTCCCGGTGAACTCGATCTCCGTTCCTATTTTGCCATCGCCTCGTTGCCGGGTTATGACAGTCTCCAAGTCGAGCCTTGGCCCATCACGATGCCTGCAGAAATTACGCCCGGGAAATCCATCTTCGACATCATTCGTGAAGATGACCTGCTGCTGAATCATCCTTACGATTCCTTCGAACCGGTGCTCCAGCTCGTTGAGGAAGCGGCGCTGGACAAGGATGTGGTCGCCATCAAGCAGATACTTTATCGCACCGCCCGGAGCAGCCGGATCATCGCTGCGCTCATCAAGGCCGCTGAAGCCGGAAAGCACGTCACGGTGCTGGTGGAACTCAAGGCCCGCTTCGATGAGGCTCGCAATCTCGAGCGAGCTGAAGACCTGCTCAGGGCCGGCGCGCAGATCATCTACGGAGTGCGCGGACTGAAGAGTCACGCCAAGATTTGTCTCGTGCTGCGCCGGGAAGCTGGCCGGCTTTCGCGCTACATTCATTTCGGCACCGGCAATTACAATGAGAGCACGGCCAAGCTTTACACCGACATCAGCTATTTAACTTGCCGACCGGACTACGGCGCCGATGCCTCGTCGTTCTTCAACACCGTGACGGGTCGTTCGCGCTTCGTGCATTTTCAGAAAATCAGCATGGCGCCGTTCGGTCTGCGAGAGCGTTTGCTGGACATGATTCAGAGCGAAACCGAGCGCGCCAAACAGGGCGACGCCGCGGAGATGATGCTCAAGATGAATGCGCTGGAGGATCCGCAGATGATCGAGGCGCTCTACGAAGCCTCGCGCGCCGGCGTGAAAGTGCTTTTAAACATTCGCGGCATCTGCTGCCTCCGACCGGGGCTGAAAGGCGTGAGCGACAAAATCCGGGTTGTCAGCATCATCGACCGTTACTTGGAGCACGCCCGAATTTATTGGTTCCGCCAGGGCGGGCAGCCGCAAGTGTTCATCGCCAGTGCCGACTTCATGACGCGCAATCTCAGCAAGCGCGTGGAGCTGCTGACGCCCGTGGAAGACCCGTTGGCCCGGCAGCGGCTCGAACAGATTCTCCGAACCATGTTCAATGACAACTCCCAGGCCCGGTTGCTGAACGCCGAGGGGATTTACGTCCCCGCAAAAGTGGAACGCGGCGGCACTCCGTTCCGGTCGCAGCAATTTTTCTCCAAAGAATCCGCCAAGCGAGCCAAGTCGCGCACACCCTCGCCGGATGTGCTGATTCCGCACAAGCCGGCTGATGAAACGCGGAGGTGATCAGTGACAATCTTTCTGGCGAGAGCTACGCGCTTGAAATTTTGCGAAGTGAATAGAAGCGAGACGTATCAGCTTTGTATTTCCTTCCCGAGTCAAAAAAACGCCGGTCGCAGTGAGCGGCCGGCGTTTGAAAAAAACAAATAGGATGTGCAATGAATTTATTCCTTGGCCGGCTTGATGGACTTGAGGATTTTCTCCAATTTGGCTGATTCTTCCTCGGGGGTGTCCTCTGCAGCTTCGATGTAGAGAACCGCAGCTTTTTCCTCGGTGATGATGAGTAGGGCAAAGAACTCTATTTTCGAGTCATCTTCCTTGTCTTTGGCGTGACCCTTAAACAGCAGGCCGTCCATGCCGCCGGGCTTGGCCTCTACCGGTTCACCATCCAATTTGATGTTTTTGGCATGGTCTTTGAGCAGGTTTTCGATGTCGTTGCCCAGATTTTTCAGATCCTTTTTGCTCTCCAGTTCCCAGACGGCGAGGTAAATATGTTCGTCTGGCGAAGTGGCTTCGAGGATGTTGTCATCGTCCTTCTCGGGTTCCCAGGCATCAGGAATGGTGATGGTAAACATGGCATCGCCTTTTTCCGGGAAATGCATTTGTTTGGCTTGGATGATGCCCGCGAAAAACGCGGTTGTGAGGATGGAGAGAACGATTTTTTTCATGGAGTTATTCTGTTCGATTATTTATCAACGTGCAGCAGCCATCCTCGCCGAATTGAAATTTCTTACAATCCAGATTTTCACATTTTATTTACCGCTCACCACAGCCACCGGCCATAAATCCCGCAGGGCAAAATCAAATGATCCCGGGTGACGGGCAGGCCGACTTCGCCAGTAGCAAGCTGGCCGCCCTTCGATGCCAGCAGCCGGGTCATGACGTTTCCCAGTGCCGTCGGCGAGAGGCCGGTGGTGTAGGTGTTGACTAAAAAGAAAAGGGGCTGGTCGGACAACAACGCACGGCAATCTTCGAGCAACGGCCAGAGATGTTCCTCCAGCTTCCAGACTTCTCCCGCCGCGCCGTGGCCGTAGCTGGGCGGATCCATGATGAGGGCGTCGTATTTTCGGCCTCGACGGATTTCGCGGCGCACAAAGGACAGACAATCGTCCACGATGTAGCGGATGGGTGCGTTGGCCAGCCGGCTGAGCCGGGCGTTCTCGCGGGCCCATTCGACCATGCTCTTCGCGGCATCGACATGGCAGACGCTGGCACCAGCGGCAGCGGCGGCGACGGTGGCGGCTCCGGTATAGCCGAAGAGATTAAGTGCCGAGATTTCGCGACCTGTTTTTTTTGCGGCCCGAATTTGTTCGCCGCACCAGTCCCAGTTCACGGCTTGCTCGGGAAAAATTCCAGTGTGCTTGAAACCGGTGGGCGCGATTTTTAAAATGAGTTCGCGATAGCGGATGGTCCACGACTCCGGGAGTTGTTTGCGGAATTCCCAGCGGCCACCGCCCTTGCTGCTGCGATGATACCATGCGTCCCAATTTTTCCACTCGCCGGTGCGGGGCCAGATGACCTGGGGATCGGGACGGGCGAGCACCGCATCACCCCAGCGCTCGAGCTTCATGCCGTCGCCGCTGTCGAGTAGTTCATAATCCTTCCAATCCTGCGCGCTGATGAGGGCGGGGGAAGGGGGAGTGGATGGTGCGGAGGGCATGCGAGAATCCTATTCGTAGATTACGCAGATTTCACCGATTCATAGAGGCGTAATGGTATTAATCTGCGGGCATCCGCGAAATCGGCGGATTTTATTCCTACCTGGTTGCGGGACCGAACCGGCCAAACTTCCAGGCCAGCGACGGGAGCACGAGCAGATTTAAGAAGGTCGATGAAACCAAGCCGCCGAGGATGACGATGGCCATCGGGCCTTCGATCTCCCGGCCGGCTTCTCCGCTGCCCAGGGCGAGCGGCAGCACTCCGAGCGCTGTGACGAGCGCGGTCATGAGGATGGGCAGCAAACGCTCGCCAGCGCCGCGCGCGAGCGTTTCGAGATTCCAAGGTTCGCCTTCTTGATCGACAAGATGCTCATAGTGCGAGATGAGCATGATGCTGTTGCGGGTGCTGATGCCAAAGAGTGTCACGAAGCCGACC
>JAIOQF010000164.1 GCA_021413535.1 Verrucomicrobiota bacterium | reverse complement strand
GCGCCAATGAGCGCCGCCACAATAAATCCGACCGCCATCCAGCGGTTGAGCCGACCCATCACGCGCGGCCATATCGAGGCGCGTTCGCTTTGTGGTATCGAATCATAAGCCAGCGCCTCGTCGGCTCCGCTGGCAAAGGCTTCCGCCGCACCGCTGAGCACGCGATTGATCAAAAACACATAAAACACCCACGGCCCGCCGACCGGCACGCAGGCGAACACCAGCATCTCCACCACCATGATCGAAGCCGCGATGATGACCATGCGCCGTCGCCCAATCACATCCGCCAACGCGCCCAGAGGCAGGTCAAGGCACACGATGCTGATGGCCCACACGACATTCAGCAACGCGAACTGTGAGAGGTTTAGTCCGAAGTCGAGAAATAGGATCGTGTAGACCGGGTAGTAGAACCGGCAGTTAAAGAGAAGGCGGAACCAGACAAAAAGGGCGCAGTTTCGGGGCATGAGGTCATGTGATGGAAGATTTACGTCTGGCAAGTTCCTGTGGGCAAATCTTTGCAATCCGGTGCCGCCCGCGCTTCATTACCCCTTCATGTCCGATCCCGCCTCGCCGAAACTCCAGCTCCACGACACACTGACCCGCCAGACGCTGGCGGTCACACCCGTCGACGGGAAGAGGCTCGGCTTCTACGGCTGCGGCCCCACCGTCTATGGCCCGGCGCACATCGGCAATTTCCGCACTTTCATCGCGCAGGATGTGTTTCGTCGTGTTGTCGAGTTGAACGGCACGCCCACGCTGCATGTGCGCAACATCACGGATGTCGATGACAAAACGATCCGTGATTCCATCAAAGCGGATCAGTCTCTCACAGAGTTCACCCAGTATTGGACGAAGCTCTTTCATGACGACTGCGCTGCGCTGAACCTGCTGCCGCCGCATGTGGAGCCTAAGGCGACGGACCACATCCCGCATCAGATCAAGATGATCGATGATTTGATCAAACGCGGACACGCTTACAAAGCGGGCGACGGCTCGGTCTATTTCCGTGTCGCGTCGTTCGCGGATTACGGGAAGCTTTCACATTTGGAAGATCGCGAGCTACGTCTCGGCGCGGCCCAAGGTGCGAATGACAGTGACGAATACAGCAAGGATGCGCTGGCGGATTTTGCCTTGTGGAAGGCACACAAGCCCGAGGACGGCTCCAACGCCTGGGACAGTCCATGGGGCAGGGGGCGACCCGGCTGGCATCTCGAATGCAGCGCGATGTCGCTGGAATATCTCGGCGCAGAGTTCGATCTGCACAGCGGCGGCATCGACCTTATCTTCCCGCATCACGAAAATGAAATCGCTCAGAGCTGCTGCGCCACCGGCGGCCACTTTGCCCGGCACTGGATGCACATCGCGCATCTGATGGTGGACGGCGGCAAGATTGGTTAGCGGACACTATCGCGGTCCGTTGAATTTCACGCTGCACTCGCTCGATGCCGCTCGCGCCGCCTTGGCGAAGATCGCAAAGTTTGAAAAACAACTCTGTGAGAAGTCCGATGTTATCAGGCCACTATCGCATGATGAGCTGGTCAAAACCGGAAGCGCAGGAGCTTTCGACACCGCATGGAAGGCACTGCTCGACGACCTCAATGTGCCCGAGGCGCTCGGCTGCGTCTTCAGCGTGGTGAACAAAACGAAAGTCTCTGAACTCTCCGCTGCCGATGCAAAATTCACTTTGCTCAATCTTTACTTCATCCTCGATGCCATCGGCATCGTGCTTCCTGAGCTGAAGGGGGAGGAATCCATTGCTGTGCCCGCAGAGATTCAACGACTCGCCGAGCAGCGTTGGGCTGCGAAGCAATCGAAAGACTGGGCGACCGCCGATGAACTGCGCAAGAAACTCGAGGCTGCGGGTTGGATCATTAAGGATAGCAAAGAGGGTTTCGCCGTTGTTCCAAAATCCTGATCAAGTTCATTCCGTTTATTCCGTCATAAAATGAACCTCCCCATCCGTCCCCGCCGCAACCGTAAGTCAGCCGCCTTGCGCAATCTCGTGCGTGAGACTGAATTGACTGCGGGTCATTTGATCTATCCGATCTTCATTCATGCGGGCAAAGATGATCAGCCGATCGTGTCCATGCCCGGATGCACGCGCTGGAGTCTTGATGGCCTAGTAAAGGAAGCGGGCGAAGCCCACACGCTCGGCATTCCAGCGGTGGTTTTGTTTCCGGCAATTGCGGACCAATTGAAAACGTGCGATTGTGAGGAGGCGTGGAATCCCGATGGCCTCGTGCCGAGCGCGATCAAGGCATTGAAGGCGGCTTATCCGTCATTGATGGTGATCACGGATATCGCTCTCGATCCCTACAATGCTGACGGCCATGACGGTCTGGTGGCGGACGATGGCCGCATCTTGAACGACGAGACCGTGGTCGCATTGCGCAAGCAGGCGCTCTGCCATGCGAAGGCCGGGGCGGACGTCGTGGCACCGAGCGATATGATGGATGGTCGCATCGCTGCAATTCGTGAATCGCTCGACATGGAGGGATTCACCGAGGTCTCGATCCTTTCCTACGCGGCGAAGTATGCCAGCGCTTACTACGGCCCGTTTCGGGGTGCGCTGGATTCCGCACCGCGTTCCGGCGACAAGAAGACCTATCAGATGGATCCCGCCAACGCCCGCGAGGCAGAACGCGAAGCGAAGCTCGATGAGGCGGAAGGCGCGGACATTCTCATGGTGAAACCCGCCACGCCGTATCTCGATATTATTCACCGGCTCCGGCAGATCACATCGCTGCCAATCGCTGCCTATCATGTGAGCGGGGAGTATCTCATGATCAAGTCCGCCGCAGCCTCGGGCTGGATCGATGAGAGGAAGATCGTGCTGGAAACGCTGACTGGCATTCGCCGGGCGGGTGCGGACATGATTTTAACTTACTACGCCAACGACGCGGCGGGGTGGCTTTGATCCGGTTCGTAGTCCGCCCTTCAGGGCGTTCTTCGTATTCGACTGACGCCCTGAAGGGCGGACTACGAACAAAAAAGGCCGGAGCTGTTCGCTCCGGCCTTCAAGAATAAAATGAGAGTCTGCGTCCAGCTTACTTCAGCTTGATCGTGATCTTCTCTTTGCCTTCGATCTTGATGCCGTCCACGCCTTTGAACTTTTCGGCGGCTTGGGCAGGGGTCATGCTCTTGTCTTCGGCGGACTCCATGAACTTGCCAAAAACTTCCGGCTTCTCCATGAGCTTGTCGAAGTTGATGTCCATGATGGTCACGGTGTCACCGCTCAGATTGGAGGCGTCGCTGCTGGCGATTCCGCTGCCGCCTTTGATCTGGACGGCCATCCTCATGCCGGCGAACATCGGCTTCATCATCGCCATCTGGGCCTGCATCTGTTCGGCAGGCATCTTGGGTTTTTCGTCGCCTGACTTTTCTTTTGGCTTATCAGGGGGTAGATTCACAGTAACGGTGCCGCCGCTGAGTGCGAAGGTCATTGGCTTCTTATCTTCGTTTTCGCCGCCGTCCTTGGCTTCAAAGGGCTGGTATTTTAGCTTGTTGATGTCAGCCACGGCATAAGTGACCTTCACGCCTTCGCGGCCATCGGGCATCTTCACGGGTTCGTGTGATTTTACGGTCACGCCTTCGCCGAGCTTCTTGGCGCGTTCCTCGGCCTTGGCCTTGTCGGGCACCATGTCTTTGAAGTTAGGACCGCCCTCGTTGCCGGCATCGGCAGGCATGGAGGCCATCATGGCTTTCATTTGCGCGCCGACGAGCGCAGTTTCTTCAATGGTGCCGGTGCCGTCTTTGTTGACGGTTACCACTGATGACACTTCAAAACATGCCGACAACAGCAGTGATACTGTGAGGGCCCCGACAGAGGCGATGAATCGTTTCATGCGGTGAGTTATCCGGTGATATTGACGGCACACAAGCCGGAATTCGTAAAATCTTCGCCACACGGGAATGCGTTATCGGCCTTGTTTCGCAACCCATTCCAGAGCCTCGTCCCGCGTGCGGAGTGTGCCTTCGAGCTGGAGATTCTGCGCAGCGTTCAGCACGTCGCGTATCTTGGGGCCGGGTGCGAAACCGAGCTTGATGAGATCATGGCCATTGATTAATGGCTGAGGAATCAGAGGTTCAGGCTGAGAGGCGAATTCGGCCTGCTTAGCACGGAGAAACTCATAATTATCCAGCATGGCATGGCTGCTGGAGCAATCCACGCGGTGCAGTTCGAGTTCGTCCTCGATCGTCGGGCGCGCGAGAAAGCGTTTGAGTCGCGAGACGCGCATCTGCTTCACGTCTTTGAAGACCATGTGATTGTCCACGGCGTCGACGGTGGGGCTGATGACGGCGTTGGGGAACTTCAGCCGGCGGAGAATTTCTTCCGTCATCTGCGCGCCGAGTTTGTCATGATTATTGAATCGGATGCGGCCCGTCTCGTCCACTGCGAATGTTGCAGGCTTGGCGATGTCATGAAACAACACCGACAAGATCAGCGGCAGCGAGGCGTCAGGCGGCAACATGCCAAGCATGATGCGCGTGTGCACGAAGACATCACCCTCCGGATGAAATTGCGGCGGCTGTTCGCAGCCTTTCAGTTTCAGGATTTCGGGAAGCACTTCCCCCATCAATCCTGTCTCCACCAGGAGATCAAAGCCGCGCACGCGGTTGGGATGTTGGAAGATTCGGGAAAGTTCGTCGCGGATACGTTCCGCGCTGATCGTGCTGATCCCGGCGCTCGATTCGCAGATGGCGCGGAAGGTGTGTTCCTCGATGGTAAATTCAAGTGTCGTCGCGAATCGCACTGCGCGCAGCAGACGGAGATGATCCTCCTGAAATCGTGCGGCTGGATTGCCGATGGCTCGCAGGATTTTCTTGTCGAGGTCTGCTCGTCCGCCGACATAGTCCAGCACTTCGTTCTTGAGTGGATCGAAGAATAATCCGTTCACGGTGAAATCACGTCGTGTGGCATCTTCCTCCGCATCCGTGAATTCCACTGAATCGGGCCTGCGGGCGTCGGAATAGGTTCCGTCGCGGCGAAAGGTGGCGACTTCGAAAGCATGTTCATCGAGTCGCACGATGATGACGCCGAAGTGAGCGCCCACTGCGAATGATTTGGCAAAGAGCCGTTGCACCTCATCAGGCCGCGCGCTGGTGGCGATGTCATAGTCTTTCGGTTCCACGCCGCGGAGCATATCGCGCACACAACCACCGGCGAAGACGGCCTGATGGCCGGCTTGCACGAGGGTTTGAACGATTTGAACAGCGGCAGAGCGCATGACAGATGATCTTTAGACAGAATTAACGGAAATGACAGAATAGGATCACGAAATGTAACGAGCTTTTACATTTGAGAATTCAATCTTCCTCACGTGCGACAGTGGCGCCACTGTGAATACGGGCAGCATGTCAGCGATCCAAGGGGGCTGAATCGGTGGTGAATCCATTTTGCGGGTGACCTAAAGTGAAACGTGCAGTCTGGTGTTCGCACGCTTTCGCTTTATTTACAGGATTCACGACTTGACCGCAGCCCGGCCGGCAGGAGAATGGGTCAACCAACCCACATCATCACCGACCATGAAAACACAATCACGACTTCTCAACTGTGTCATCGGAATCCTGAGTATCGCTTTCGTTTCTTCACGCGCCTCTGCGGAGGACAAGGTGGATTTTGAAAAGCAGGTCCTGCCCATTCTCAAGTCCAAGTGCATCAAGTGCCATACCGACAAGGACGACAAAGGAGCGGCCAAGAAACCGAAGGGCGGTCTGCTGCTCACTACTGCTGAAGGCATTAAAAAAGGTGGCAAGGAAGATGGCGACAAGGTTTTGATTGCCGGCAAGAGCGCGGACAGCACCCTAGTCAAGGTCATGGCCCTTCCTGAAAGTGATGACAAGGCTATGCCACCCGAGGGCAAGGGCGACCGCGTGAGCAAGGAAGATCAGGACCTCATCAAGAAATGGATCGACGGCGGTGCGGACTTCGGTGCCTGGAAGGGTGTCGCGAAGTAAGCCTGCCCGAATCCGAATCGATGCCTTGAATCGCGTGACCCTGTGGAGGGCGCGCGATTTATTCATTTCACAGGCACTGCCAAAAACACCTTGCAGCAGGCGGCATCATCGCTACTCTGTCCGCCCACTAAACCCCAAAACTTCCGTCGAACGCCATGTCCCAGCACCGCAGTCTCAAATCATCCACCAGTGCCGTCGGCGCCAAGCGCAGCGTGCTCAAGCGCGGCGAGCGCATCAAGCTTCTCAAGTCCCGTGGCTTGTGGAAGGAAGGCCGAGGCTATACAAATCTGCCCAAGACGAAGCCAGCGGCCTAAGGTCGTCGGCGCGATCTGATTCTTTTCCGCCATTCATCGAGCCGCGGTCGATTTGATCGCGGCTTTCTTATCTTCATTACCGAACGCCATGGAATTTCCGATGCGATTAAACCGCTACCTGAGCGCCTGCGGTCTGGGGTCGCGACGGGGAACCGAAGCTTTGATCACCGAAGGCCGGGTCAAGATTAACGACGAGGTCTGCGTCAATCTCGGCACCAAGGTGGCCGCGAGCGACCAGGTCGCGGTCAATGGTCGTCCTGTCCGGCTGGCACATGATCTAGTTGTCGCTCTGCACAAACCTGTTGGCTATGTTTGCACACGCGC
>JAIOQF010000163.1 GCA_021413535.1 Verrucomicrobiota bacterium | reverse complement strand
CTGCAGGAGCAGATTTATTTTCAAGAGATGCCGCCGGATGACGAGAAGCAGCCGAATCCGGCAGAGCGGAAACAGATCGCGGATTGGGTCCGGAGCGAACTGCTCAAGTCCAACGCGCCGTTGATCGAGGACAAGGTGCGTTATCCCGACTACGGGAACAACGTCGATCACGTCAAGCTCTTCAACGGCACCATCAAGGACAAGCCCTTCACTCCCTCCCGGCGTTGGCTGGTGAGCCCGCAGATTTTCAACGAGCGGGTCATCGATATTTTCAAGCCCGAGGGGAAGAAACGCGATGGCTTTGTTAAAGGTGGTTTTTACGGGGTGACGAATCCCTTTATTTTGCCGGACCGTTCTGGCATTCGCGATTACGCCATCAATCCGCTCGATGGCGGACATCTGCTGGTGATGCTGACCAACGCGGATTGGATCAGCAAAAAGCAGATCAGGGGTGCACTCGTCAAGAAAGGTGAACTCAAGTCCGACGAATTTGAAAATCCGAAGGATAAATTCTCTCCGGACACGCCGCCTGCCTTTGAGACGATCATTCTGAAAAAATCAAAACCTGCAGACAATGAGATCATCGCCGCCATCCAATGTCAGTTTGACAACGTGCTTCAGCGTCCGGCCAACACCAAAGAAGTGGAGAAGTATCTGGCACTGACCCGTTCCGCCATCGACCTGGCCGGCAACTCCGAGGGACTGCGCCAGATGCTGATGGCCGTCCTGCTGGAGTCAGAGTTTCTCTACCGTCTTGAATTCGGCGCAGGTGCCACGGATGTCTATGGCCGGAAAATGCTCTCGCCGCGCGAGGCCAGTTACGCCATTTCCTATGCCTTGGGTGACCGCAATCCGGACCCTGGCCTTCTCAACGCGGCTGAGAAAGGGCGACTCAACACCAAAGAAGATTACCAACGGGAAGTGCTTCGTCTGCTGGCTGACCAAGATTACTACCGGGGACAGATCGACAAGACGGTGAATGATTCCGATGTTGTATCGCACCCCAAGATCATCCGATTTTTTCGCGAGTTCTTTGGCTACCCCAATGCCTTGAAAGTCTTCAAAGACATCAACCGCAGCGGTGGCTATTACAATAACCCGGGACGAGGCAGCAGCGCAACTCCCGGACGATTGATCGTCGAAGCCGACAGGGTCGTGGTCTGGAATCTTGACAAGGATAAGCAAGTTTTTGAGAACCTACTGACAACCGATCAATTTTTTCTCTATCATAATGTCGACAACGAAAAAGGTTTGAAGATTATTGCTGAATGGAAAAAACTTTATGAAATTTTAAAGAAGACGGACTGGCAGAAAAACCAGGAGAAAGTCTCCGCCGAGTTTCAAGATCAATGGAAGAAATATAATATTGCAACGCTGGGTGCCCGGCAAGGCGGTGCCGCCAAGACTTTACCGAGAGTCATGGAGTTTTTTGACTATACTTTTGGCAAAGGAATTACGCCCTTTACGACAGTTCCCTGGGCGTTCGGAAATCAATACAGGTATTCGCAAAGTTATAGTCTTCCAGTGACGCCGGGGATCGATGGGAAATATGGCGGAAACGACAAGCTGGACTATCCGGTGGTTCAGCCGTTTAAACTGGCCAATCACATGGGAATCCTGACGCATCCCGCCTGGCTCATTGCGCATTCGTCGAACTTCCACACCGACCCCATCCGGCGCGGGCGCTGGATTCAGGAAAAGCTGCTGGCCGGCCGGGTGCCGGATGTGCCGATCACCGTGGATGCCAAGGTCCCGGAAAATCCGCATATGACCTTTAGAGAACGCGTCGAGTCCGTGACCGGCCCCGCGCAGGAAATGTGCTGGAAATGTCATCAGCAGATGAACCCGCTGGGCTATCCCTTTGAAAAGTTCGATGATTTCGGGCGCTATCGCGCCGACGAGCCATTGGAGAACCCGGAAAACCTGGTCGCGAAAGCCAAGGGCAAATACGACGCCGACACCTACAAAACCAAGCTGGTGAACACTGTCGGCAATCTCCGTGGCACTGGCGATCCTAAACTCGATGGCCCCGTGAAAGATTCCTTCGATCTGATCGATAGGCTCGGCAAATCGGTTCGAGTTCGCCAGTCTATTATTCGTCATGCGTTCCGCTTTTACATGGGGCGTAATGAAATGCTGTCCGACTCCCAGACGCTGATCGACGCTGATAACGCCTATGTTAAGAGTGGCGGCAGTTTCAAGGCCGTAATTGTTTCCCTGCTAACTTCCGACTCCTTCATGTATCGTAAGTAGAGTGCGGCTTGTCATCTGCCAGCCACCGTCAATCAATCTAAGAAGCTCTATGAAAACCGCTGACAAAATTTATCGTCAAGAATCTTCCGCCGCGATTCGACTGGCCGCGGCGCTGGTGCTGGGCCTTGCGTTTTTCCAATCGACCGCTCCAGCAGCCGTAACTCCGGGTGCCACACCCAAGGAATTTCCGGCCAATCCGGCAAGACATCAAGTCGTCATCAAACGTGAAGCTGCAGACGCGAAGCAGGCTGCCATGATCGCTGTTGCCGAGGCGGCGCAACCTTCCAAGGAAGCACTGCGTCAAGCCGCCGGAGATGCCGCGGTTCCGACAGGCGAAAAAGTTTGGTGGTATAAAGAGGAGCTCGGGATTCGCATCCCCTGCGCAATCACCGCTGATGCGGTATCTTATTACACGGACTTGGTGGGGAAATTTGGCAAGCAAGTTTTCAAACGATATAGCCAGCCCTCCAGTCGTCTCGACTATCATGCCGGTGTCGATTACCACAAGGAGTTCAAGTTCGATGGCATAACTTACAGCGACGTCTATGTGGTCACACTCAAACTTACCTTCTCTGAGAACTTCGCCGCCACCGAGGCTGCGGGCATGGAATTCAAGAAGGAGCGGATGGTTGTTCTCGATGCCCAGGGCAAGGTGTTGCTCATCACTGGCGACGGGCCGACTGAAGTGCCGATCTTGATGATGTGAGAATTTGCAGTAAACAAGCAGCAACTACTTTTATGATATTCCAAACTGCTCCGATCATCGTCGCCCGTCACTCATCGACCTCCTATCTTCTCAAGATACTGCTTGGCCTGGGGCTGGCGGGTCTTTCTGCCTGTGGGCCAAAGGACAATGGCACAACTGGCGCCGGCCAGAGCGGCGGCCCTTCGACTGGCGGCACGACGGATGCGAAGAAAGCGGCGGCGGTCGAGCCCAAGCCGATCAATCTGAAAACACTCGCCGTGTTTGGAAGTGAGCCATTGATCGGTCGGACTCCAACGAACGTCACTTACTCGGTTAAGGGCGATGTGAAAGCCGTCTACGAACACTATAAGAAACAGTTTCTGGCCTTGGGATGGAAAGAAGCGCCGGATGCTTCAGTCACTGAACAGTCTGCCAGCGGCACCTTCACTGGAGCCGGTTACAAAATTTCGGCAACGGTCTATTCAGTGGGCACACCCGGAGAAGTCAGCTTGATGCTGCTTAATCATGGAAACGTCGACCTGGCCAAACTTCCGCTGCCTTCCGGAACCAAGCCGGTCTACGTCGGGCCCTTGACCGCGATGCATGTCACTGAAACTTCGGTGGCCGACACCACGGAAGCGATCAGGAAACTGCTCACCAGCGCGGGCTGGGAACCACATGGCAACGAGGGAGATTCCTGGCATTACAAGCAAGGACTCAACCGTATCTCGGTCACCATCTCGGCAGCCCCTGCGCAGGGAGGCAAAACCATGATCAGCTACGGCAGCGAGCTTATGTCCGGCGATTTGCCTGCGCCACCTGATGCACTGGATGTCCGTTATGTGGAATCGCAGCAGAAGCTGACTTTCGACATCACGGGAGAGAAGGAAGGACTGTTCTCCTATTACAAGCAGGCTCTCGCGAAGAGCGGATGGAAACCGAATCGCGAAGAACCTTATCAGGTTGATGACATGGACTAGATGGTCTTTCGCAATGGAGACGGAATCATCTTCCTTGATGTGCGGCACGAAAATCAAGGGAAGCGTCAAGTGTCCGTGGAATACACCACCGTCACCGAAATGGATGCAGCCGGCGCGCGTATCAAAGCAAAGCTCGCCGCCGACAAGCAGGCGGAGATGGCAAAGGAAGCCAGTAAACCGGCCAAGCCGAAGGTGAGCATTACCGTGCCGGATGGCGCGTCAGGTGTCGAGCGGACACCGAACAGCATCAAGTTCACCGTCGCAAATGGCAAGGCGAAGATCGTTGTCGAAGGATGGCAGAAGCAGTTCCGTGATGCCGGTTGGAAGGAAGATGCGGCGTCGCTTAACGCCATGGCAGGGATGCTATCTCTCTCCAAGGATGATCAGCGCCTTTCTGTCCACTTCACCGACACCGGATTCACTCCGGCGGAAGTGGAAGTATCAGTGATTGGTGCCGCCTTGGAGTAATCCAGCGCCGCCCAATGGTGAACTGTAACTTCAATGTTCAATTTATGAAAAACATGTTCCCACTCCTCGCGGCGTTGTTTGCCTCGACGACATTGATTCACGCCGCAGTCGAGAGGCCAGCCAAGCCCAACATCATCTTCATCCTGGCTGATGACCTGGGTTACATGGACATTGGCGCGAATAACCCGAAGACCTTTTACGAAACGCCAAACATCGACGCGCTGGCCGCCAAGGGTATGCGCTTCAAGCAAGGCTACGCGGCTTGCCCGGTCTGCTCGCCCACCCGCGCCAGCATCATGACGGGGAAGTATCCACCGCGCACGGGTGTGACGGATTACATTCCGGGAATGCGCTCGGCCAAGCTGCTTTCTGCGCCCAATGCCAAGCATCTGGCGCTCGAAGAAACGACGATTGCCGAAGCATTGCGCGACGCGGGTTACACCAACTTCTTCGCGGGCAAGTGGCATCTTGGCGATGGCGAATTTTTTCCAGGAGCCCAGGGCTTCGATCCAAGTCTGACCGGTAAAGCACAGTTTTATTATCCGCCAGATGCGCCTCCGGCTGATCAGAAAAACGATGGCAAAACCAGCGACCGTATTGCTGACGCCGCCGTGCGGTTTATCGACGCCAACAAGGATCGCCCCTTCTTTGCTTATCTTCCATTTCAGGCGGTGCACATTCCCATCAGTGCGCGGCCA
>JAIOQF010000162.1 GCA_021413535.1 Verrucomicrobiota bacterium | reverse complement strand
CAATCGCAGCCCACAGCGCGCTCAAGTTCGCCGGAACACTCTTTTTCGCGGCCTTAAGTTGCGCGGCATCGAATCGAGTGCCGGTCTGCGGCAGAGACTTGCCGTAGAGGTAGTATTTAATCTTTGGTTCCGTGCCGCTGGGGCGGACGGCAAAGGCGCGGCCGTCAGCCAGATTGACCCACAGCATTTTTTCCTTCGGGATGTCATCACCTTCTTCGTCCTTATGTCCGCCCTTGCTGTAGTCACGCAGCAACGTGACGGCGCTGCCATCGAAACTTTCCGGCGGACTGTTTACATAGGAGTCAGCCAGCTTCTGGATTTTGGCTGCGCCTTCTGCGCCCTCAAAGGTCTTGCTTTGTCCGCTCTCAAGGAAGTAACCATAAGTCGAGTAAACTTCGTCCAGCAGATCAAGCAGTGTTTTGCCTTGCGAAGCGGCATAGGCCGCAACTTCAGCGAACATCACCACCGCGCCGTTGCCGTCTTTGTCGCGCGTAAAGTCGGTGCCGAGATAGCCATAGCTTTCCTCGCCACCGAAGACGAAGAACTTGCTGTGCTTCAGGCAGGCATCGCGACATTCCTGCACGCTCATGTCGCGATATTTGGCGCGAATGTCCGCAGGCAGCGCGGCTTCATACTTCGCGAGCTTGGCGCTGATGTATTTGAAGCCGGTGAGTGTGTTGACGACGCCGATGCCAAAGGCACGAGCAACAACGGCCTGCAATTCGGTGGTCACCAATGTCTTGATGAACACGGCGTTATTCTTGTTTGCTTCATTCAAAATGCCGAGGTCAAAGAAAGTCTTGATGCGATACCAACCAATAAGTGCACCGATTTGATTGCCGGTCAGCAGTTGCATCTTGCCATCTGATCCGCGCACACCCACGCCCATGCGATCGCAGTCCGGGTCGGTGCCGATCACGATGTCGGCATTTTCCTTGTCGGCCAATGCCACCGCCATGGCCAGCGTCGGTGCGTTTTCTGGATTCGGACTGGCCACTGTCGGAAAGCGGCCATCAAAAATATCCTGCTCGGGAACAGTCAGAAGATTGAATCCGAGTTTGCGCAGGATGCGCGGCACCAGCACCCCGCCCGCCCCGTGCAGCGCGGTGAATACAATCTTGAGGCCTTTCGCTTTCTCCAGCAGTTGTGGCTGGAGCATCAAGGTTTCGACCCGCTCCAGATAAATGGAATCCATCTCCGCGCCGAGCTTCGTCAGCGCGCCACGCTCGGAAGCGGGGAGGGGATTGTATTGCTCGCCCTGAACCGCACGGACTTCCGTGATGATGCCGGTGGCATGAGGTTCGATGACACCCGCACCGTCGTTGAAATTCACCTTGTAACCATTGTCATGCGCCGGGTTGTGGGAAGCGGTGAGCATGACGCCCGCGTCGGCCCGGAGCTGTCGCACGGCGAAGGACATTTCCGGGGTGGCGCGCGGCCCGTCGAAAAGAAATGCGTCGCAGCCCAGGTCCGTGGCGATTTGCGCGCATTTCGCGGCGAACTCCGCAGAGAAATGTCGCGTGTCATGCGCGAAGACGATCTTGGGCCGGCCCGCGAGATTCTCGCTCTTGCGGTATTTCAAACAATACTGAGCCAGGCCCTGCGTCGCGCGCGAGGCATTGTATTCGTTCATGGAATTGGTTCCGACGCAGGCGTATTGCGGACGCGCATCGGGAGCGGCGTTGCCGCGTTCTGCCTGGGTGACAATCTTGCCGATAGTGCGTCCTCGAAGTCCGCCAGTGCCGAACTTGAGAGTCGCGTAGAAGCGATCATTCAGCTCCGTCCACTGCCCAGCTTTTGCCAGTTCTTCAATGCTGGCGCGGTAGACCGGATTAGTGCCGGAGCCGAGCAGAGTGTTGATGTTTTTCAGGCTGGCATCGAGGAGATGGCCATCAGCCACTGCTTGTTGGAGGAGGGATTCGAGGTTCATGGTCGGATTTTGGAAAGCTGACTTTACAAGAAAGCCGGCTTTTGCAAAGCGCGATGATGCTGCTAAATACTCTCATCCCATGAGAATCATTCGCTACACTGATACCGTCTATGCCGATGAAATCCGGCGATTGAATCGTCGCGCCGAGGCATCGGACGCGGTGCGCGAGGTCGTGTCCACCGTCATCCGGGATGTGCGCGAACGCGGCGACGCAGCGCTGATCGAACTCACGAAAAAATTCGATGGCGCTGAACTTGCAGCGGATGCACTGCGGGTCTCCGAGGAAGAACTCACACGATCGCTGGAAAATCTCCAGCCGACAGTGCGCCTGGCGTTGGAAGCCTCGCAGCGAAACGTCACCGCGTTCGCGCATCAATCATTGCGCAAAGACTGGCACCTGATCAATGAGCAGGGCGCTGAAGTGGGCGAAGTGTTCCATGCCTTTGATCGTGTCGGCATCTATGTGCCCGGCGGCACTGCGCCGCTGGTCAGCACCGTGATGATGACGGTGGCCATCGCTGCCGCGGCGGGTTGTCCGGAAATCGTGGTCTGCACGCCCTGCGGAAAAGATGGAACTGTGAATTCGAATCTTCTCGCAGCGCTCAAGCTGGCAGGGGCCACGGAAGTTTATCGTATCGGCGGTGCCCAGGCTATCGCCGCGATGGCATTCGGCACGAAAACCATCAAGCCGGTGGCGAAGCTGTTTGGCCCGGGCAATAGTTATGTGGTCGAGGCCAAGCGACAGTGCTTCGGAGTGGCGTCCATTGATCTTTTGCCTGGCCCCAGCGAAGTCATGGTGCTGGCTGATCGCTCGGCCAATCCCGCCTTTATTGCCGCTGATCTTCTCGCGCAGGCTGAGCACGGGAAAGATTCCGGCGTGGCCTTCATCACCAATGATGAGACCTTGCTCAGTGCAGTCTTGAACGAGATCGAGTCGCAGGGCGCGAAGCTCTCGCGTCAGCAGATGGTGCGCGACGTTCTCGAAAAAGAATGCGTGCTCATCCTGGTGCCGAATCTTGAAGAAGGTGTGGAGCTCGTGAACGACTACGCCCCGGAACACCTCAGCCTCATCACTGCGCGGGAGCATAATCTGCTCCCGCTCATCCGCACGGCCGGGGCGATCTTCCTGGGGGATTTCTCGCCGGTCGCCGTCGGTGATTTTCTCGCGGGACCGAGCCATACCCTGCCTACCGGTGGATCGGGCAAATCATTTCCCGGCATCACGGCAGATATGTTTCAGCGTCGCACCAGTGTCGTGCGATTGAGCCGGGAAGCCTGCGCAAAATCGGAACCGCACGTTCGTGTTTTCAGCGGAATCGAAGGACTGGACGCGCATGGCGCGTCGGTTGCCATTCGCGTTTCCGGAAAATAACCTCAGTCTGCGCGCAGCAATTCGAGCAGGGTCTCACTTTGAAAGACGACGGCAGCGAGCCGGGCGCAGGCGTTGTTCCACCAGCTGGGGTGGCTGAGATTTCCTTCTTCAACGAGAGCGTCACAGGTGGCGCCGGCGGCGGAGAAAAGGGGAATCGATTGCTCCACGTCTGTTGCCAGCGGAGGCCAGCAATCCGGTTTGGTCGTGGCGATTTGGAAGAGAGTCTGGCGCAGTTGAGCAGAGCTTCCCGCGCTTTCACGCGCGGCACGACACCGAGATGCGTTTCCAGATCGCATAATTCCGCTGCCAACGCACGCGAAGCGATTTGCGCGGAGAGCGCAGCGGAGGAAAATGGATCCTTGCTATCTCGTGACAGGGGAGCTCCGGGACGAGCATCGGACAGGGGAGATTCAAAAGGATTTCCCACGGGCGAGATGGAGGCGAAGGGATCATCAGCGGCCGGTTGTTGGAAGGCGGGATCAGCGGATGGACGACGCGGGCGTTCGAGGAGAAACTTCTTCCGAAGATTGCGGCTGCGTTTGATGCGGATGTGCTCTTGCTCGACAGTCTGGCTCCAGACTGGCGCAGAGACTCGCAGATTCCAATGCCATGATTGAATGACGACGCGCTGCTGGCGGTCGTTGAACCACTCAAGAAAGAGTAGATTTTTTAATCCGGCGCGACCAACTCCGCTGCGTGGACCACTGGATCGTGGCGCGCGTTCCATGCGACGCGAGGCGGTCATCTCGCCCGCC
>JAIOQF010000161.1 GCA_021413535.1 Verrucomicrobiota bacterium | reverse complement strand
TGGTATTCCCAAACATGCTGGCGACGACGAGGGGCTTGTCCGCCTCTGGTCGAGCGCGTCGCGCTTCCGCTGCGTCCACCATTCCGTAGATGGCACCGGCTGCGTTTTCGAAAATGGTGCGGGAGATGCGATTCATTCCCGCCACATCGACGATTGCGGGCACCATCACGATGTCCACCGTTCCCACGTAGTGAGCGACGTTGCCACTGGCCAGGGTTGAGACCATCACCTTCGGAAATCCAATCGGCAACGCTCGCATTGCAGCCGTGGCGATGGCGGTGCCGCCGCCGCCGCCGAGGGAGATGACACCTTGAATGCTGCCAGTCTCGACCTGCTTCGCGAGATAACATGCTGCCGCGCGCGCCATCAGAGACACGCACTCGCCGCGATCTTGTCGGGCGAAAATCGTTTGCCAATCTTCATGGCTAGCCGCCGCCACTTCACTGGAACTCACGTCCGGTGTGATGACTGGTTCCGATTGAGTGCCGACGTTGATCAATCGCGTGTTGAATCCGCGCTGACGGATCATCTCCGCGAGCGCTGCGTGCTCGTGGCCTTTGGTATCGAAGGTGCCGAGAACGGCGATCGTGGGCATGGCTAGAATAGTAAATTACTGCGCTGAATTTTTTGTGGTGCCAAGAGGGATGCTCTTGAAGCGCTGGGTGAGTGCCGTGAGTGAGGTCTCGACGGCGATGCGTTCAAGACTGCTGGCACCTACGAAGCCGACGGTATCGGTGTGTTCATTGATGAACTGCGCGTCTTCGGGAGTAAGGATGGGACCGCCGTGGCTGAGGAAGATGATGTCACTGCGTCCTCCCGCCTTCGCGCCGTTGATGATTCGTTGGGTCCACGCTGCTGCTTCATCAAGTGAGACTGTGGCGTTAGTCACGCCGATGGATCCGCCCACGGTGCAGCCGACATGGGCGATGATGGCATCTGCGCCAACATCCGCCATCGCTCGCGCTTCTTCCGGCGTGCTGACATAGACGATGCTGAAGAGGTCCATGCGCCGGGCCAGTGCGACCATCTCCACTTCTTTCTGCACACTCATGCCAGTCTCCTCCAGAGTCTGGCGGAACTGGCCATCAATGATGCAATGGGTCGGGAAATTATTTACTCCACTGAAACCCATCTCTTTCACCCGGCCCAGCCAGTGCCACATGCGGCGACGAGGATCCGTCGCGTGGACACCGCAGATGACAGGAATCTCCTCCACCACGGGAAGCACTTCGTATTCACCGATCTCCATTGCGATGGCATTGGCATCGCCATAGGCCATCAGTCCGGCCGTCGAGCCGTGCCCCATCATGCGGAAGCGGCCCGAGTTATAAATGATGAGCAAGTCGGCGCCGCCTTTCTCGATGAACTTGGCCGAGATGCCGGTGCCCGCTCCGGCTGCGATGATGGGCTGGCCTTTTTGCAGACTCGCCCGCAGTCGTTCGACGACTTCAATGCGGGTATAGGGATTTCCTTTTCCGGTCCAGGGGTTGGGCATGGTGCTGAGCTTGGTTGAGTGATGATCGAAGGCTTACGCGACTTCGTGGTCGATGACGATCACCCGCTCCAGCTTGGGCATAATAATGGCCACTGCGGCCTGATGCACCGGATGAGGCAGATAGACATCGCGGGCGGCGACACTTTCAAAAGTCATGACGAAACTATGGGTGAAGCCGTCAGACAGTCCTTCCACGCTCGCGTCGGTTCCCCATGAGAGATCGAGGATGCCGGGGATCTGATTGGGAAGGGCTTCGACGGTGCGCCAGACGAGGGCGATGTCCTCGGCGCTGCATTCGGGCTTGAACTTGAATAGGGCGATGTGTTTGAGCTCGGGCATAGGAATTGTTTGATATGCTATCTCGACCCAGCGTCAATGAAAGCCTGCGCTCCACACCAGCAGGTGACGAATACACACCAGCCTCTGGTTTCAGCGCTGATCGCGATACTGGGTCGGCAAGACTCCGACGTATCGCAAGAAGGCTCGCGAAAAAACTGTGCCACTGCGGTAGCCCACTGATGATGCGATGGCTTCAACTTTGTCATTGGTCGTTTCCAACAAATTCTTGGCCCGCAGCATTCGCATGTAGGCCATGTGATCCATGGGGGTGCGTCCCAGTTCTTGGAGGCAGAGGCGGCGCAGATGTTCCGGACTCATGTGACAGCGCTGCGCGAGTAGCGGCAGCGTCCAGGTCTCCGCCAGATGACTGGCGACAAATTCCCAGATGTCGTTTACTCGAGATGTCGTCCGCCACGGCCCGGCTGCGCGTTGGGCCAGACGTTGAATAAGGCTGATGTAGTGATGGCAGAGCGCCGCATCGCGATCACCCGCGCGTTCCCACTCCAGGCGCAAGCCGCGAATGGCGTGGCCGATTTGTTCGCTGTCATCGCGCAATCGCAGCGGCGAATCCGCGCCCACGAGCGGCTTGACGAATGGAGGTTCGTCGTAACGCAGCCAGGCAAAGATCCATTTCTTTCCAGGCATCGCGTGCAGCGCATTAAGCACGCGCGGCGGTGCGAGACACAAATCACCTGAAGCGACCCGCTGCCAGCGGCCCTCAAGAAACATCCGGCCTTCACCTTCAAGGCAAGCCAGGATGAAGCTGCCCTCTGGCCGTAAACGCACGCGATTGTAGGGTTCTTGTGCCAGATCAATGCCCATGCGTGCGATCCGATGCACCTGAAATTCCCGACACTCACCAGCCGTGAGAACCCAGCGCCGAGTGCGCGGTCCGTTGATGGTGGTTTCTTTATTGGGAAAAGCGGTGGGCAAGGGGATAGATGGTTGCAAGTGTTCGATGCCTAGTCATGTAGCAACTTGCAACTGGGAAATTTATTGGTGGGCTCGCTTCTTGGCTCGAGCTGGTTGAATGCTGCGGATGTCGGGACTACCCTGCGTAATGATTTGGTGGAAGCGAATCCTTGGCGCGGTCAGTGTTGGACTATTGATTGGTGGCCTGATTCATTGGTGGATCAGGAGCCGCATTCCGCCAACGCGCATTGAAGAAGTGCGTCGACGCGTCAGCCCACGCCTCCGTGACGAATTGCTAGCTGCTGGATTTGCCATGGGCGACCCGATCTTTATTCGAATTTTCAAAGAAACCCGCGAAACGGAAATTTGGCTCCGTCCGCGAGGAGCGTCGCGATTCCGAATGTTCCGGAATTATCCCGCCATTTTTTCAGGCAGACTGGGCCCGAAACTTGAAGAGGGGGATCATCAAGCTCCAGAGGGGTTTTATCGTGTCGGAGCTGACGCGCTGAATCCCGAGAGTGATTGTCATCTTTCTTTCAACGTTGGGTTTCCCAATGAATTCGATGCTGGCCTGGGCCGCACGGGAAGCTGGATCATGATGCACGGGAGAGATCAATCGGTTGGTTGTTTCGCCATGACGGATCCGGTCATCGAGGAGATTTATTTGCTGGCCGAGTCTGCGTTGATCGCCGGGCAGGGGGAATTTTTTGTGCACGTTTTTCCGTTTCGCATGACGGATGGGCGGATGAAAGCAGCTGTCGGGGAGGAGTGGTTCCTATTTTGGGAGAATCTCCGCCAAGGGTTCGATCAGTTCGAAAAGACGAAAGTGCCGCCCGTAGTGAGGGTGGAGAATCAAAAGTATGTCTTGGACAGGTGAACTTGGTCGTTTTTGGCAGGGTTGATTAGCGAAAAATGGATGATAGCGGGTAGTGATGTTGACATGATTTTGACGGTATTAAAATAACTAAAACATATAAAATGAATGAATTACGAATTATGAATATAATTCGATTGAGGGCCAGGTGAGTTGAGATCTTTAAAAGATAATGGGGCTGAAGTAGCTAAGGGCAGCGAAATGTCCTATGCTCTATTCAATGCTTCAACGCAAAAGCCGGTTGTCTGCT
>JAIOQF010000160.1 GCA_021413535.1 Verrucomicrobiota bacterium | reverse complement strand
TTCTCGAACCCGGGATGATCCAGTTCCAGGCCTCTCATGCCATAGTTCCAGGCGCGGCGAAACATCTTGGTGGCCCGGTCGCGCTTTTCATTGGCGGCAGTCAGGTCCTTGTCCTCGAGTTCATCCGCTTCCTGCGCGATGAAGGCATAGCCATATTGCGTGAAATAACTCGTCGAGGCCAGCAGGAGGCCGCGGTGCTTCGGGGTTTCCGCCAGCAGGCTCTCCATCATTTTCAGACTGAAGGGAATCGCATTTTTCACGAATTCCGGATCATCGTCGCTGCTGAAGGTCGTGCCCGAGCCCGAGAGGACATCGCCTGCCTTGTTGACAGCCATCTTCTTGAACGATCCACAACCCGTGCCAAACAAAATGATCAGTGTGCCGAGCAGCAGTAGACGCAATTGCGGAAAAAATAATGAGAGAATCGCTGGCGAATGGCACATCGCAGCACTCTGAATCGTAGGCAGGACAAGTCAAGGCACTGAAGTCGTTTCAGCGCGGACTCGACAAGGAACCTGAGTCCCTCAAGTTGGCGCCAGCGAAATGCACCCTCAGCGATCTGACTTGCCGCTTTTGCCGAACCATTTGTCACGTTCGCGTCGGAGTGCTTCCAGTCTGGCATCGCCAGCCAGATTGGCGTGAACGGACGTGGGAACGAATGAGGGACTCACATCCTTGGCCAAGGCTAGATTGGGATTTTTTTCCGCGTCTTTGGAGAAGTGATTATTGATGCCGTATCGTTTCCAGGGGCCGTCGGGAACATCTGCGATCTCAACAAAACGCCAGTCGACTTTTTCCCCGCTGTTGAAGTTGAGATAATCACGAATGGCAGGAGCCATATCAAGGGCAGCCCCGGCGTTCTTGGCATTTTTCGGCCGGGCATCGCCAAAGACATAACTGGCATCTGTGGTGACAAACGGGCCGCAATCACTCCATTGGGCGTAGCAGGTGCGGGGGCCATATCGAATGGCGATCCAACGATTCTGACAGACGGATTTGCCAGGCGCACGGTAAGTTTTATTGAACCACGGAATGACTTTTGCCGCTTCGACCTTGGTATTGGACTGATCAAGACAGTCGTTATAAGGGAGCGCGACGTAGAAGGGATTCTGGCCAGGAATAAACTTGGCGGGACGGAAGTCAGCGGCACGCCGATTGGGATCGGGATCATCGAAACCACCGAAGCTGGCTTGCCATGAGTGATCCCAAGAGCTGGCGGCATTGGAGGGACTGTTGCCAGCGGCCGGTTCCCCAACCCAGAACACAGTGGCCACGATGTTGGTTTTCCATGGTTGCCGGGCGAGCGGATGAGTCTCACTCGAAACCAAACTGCTGGCCGGGGCGAGCGGCTGAGCGCATAGGACAGGCGCAACAAACGGCAGCAACCACAGACAACGGATCGTCTGCGACCAATGGGAATGGCGCATAATCATTAGAGAAGACACTTGCGAGCTATTTCTTAAAACTACGGTTCGAACGATTAGGCAACATAAGTGCCCGGGCGTTCAATTCTCGTATTCTCAAAACACTCCAGCCGCTTTCCTCCCCACCCAGAACACTCCCAGTAAGAGAACGAGGAACCCTGCCCAGAATGGATTTGCCCAGAGCTGAACCCGGCGCTCTTGCGGCTCCGGTTCTGGCAAGGCGGCGATGGCAGCCGCCACCGCATCAGGGTCGGCTGACTCCATCAACTTGCCGCGCGTGATCTGCGCGATCTCACGCAACACATCCAAGCGCGCAGGCTGGCCGAGTTTTTCTTTGCTGGTGCCTTGAACAGAAATCGTGGCCGCGAGACTAGTTCCGCTCTCGGCACAGGTCAGCAGAACTTTGTAATCGCCGGGTTCCTTGGGTGTGAAAACGCCGTTGAACAAGCCCCATGCCTCTTCGCCTCCAGGCATGAGGCGGACACTGGAGGTCTTTCCAGATGGAGCGGCCATCTGCGCCATCACCACGCCATCGCGCAGGGGTTCACCATTCAAACTCATGACGTTTGCGTTCAAGGTAATCGCATCACCCGTGCGTGGTCGGTCGGGTGAAAAAAACAAACGCATTTTTTCTCCACTGGCCATGTTCCGCTGATACGCCATCCAGCGCACCACCTGACCCCAGAATCGATAGTGATATTTATCTTCCAAGCCCCGCCGCCAGCGCCAGGCACCGTCCGTGCCCATGAAAAGAATTTTTCCAGCGCCATAAGTCTTGGTCACAATCAAAGGCACGCGTCCAAAGCGGTTCGTTTCCGTGCCATGGGTGGCGAGAATCTCCGTTCCCGCCTTGGCGCGCAACGCAGGTGCATACCACTGGAAGCCGGGCAGGGTGCTCCAGACGCGCGCGCTGGCGTCCTCGGTGTCTTCCAACTTCGTCAGCAAACTGCGCGTGCCCGCTTCCGTAAGCACAAACTTTCCCGGAGTCGAACTGCCCCAGCCACGCGGCTGCGCCTCGTCCCATACAATGGGGAACAGATCCGACAGCGGTGTCTGCAAGAGCGAAGCCTCGTAGCCGCGCAGCCCGGGCATAAACACCAGCCCGGTCGCCTGATCGCGCACCAGTTTCTGCAACGCGCTACACTGTTCTGCAGTGAGCTGGCCTTTGTCTGTGCCGACATCTCCGAGAAACACGACATCATATTTCGTGAGCTCATCGTCCTTGGGAAACGCCTTGAGATAACCCCGGCCCGCACCCATCTCATCTAAACCGGGATGGAATAACAGGCAGTTCACGCTCACCCCAGGGTCGCGCTCCAATGCGTTGCGGAGATAGCGATACTCCCAGCGCGGAAAGGTTTCGATGACCAGAACCTTGAGTTCTTCCTTCCGGATCACGAGCGGAGTCTCCATGGAATTGTTCTCGAGAAAAATTTCCGAATCGGACTTCGGCACCTTCAAGGTGAGCCTCACTTCACCAGCTTTTTCAGGCTTCCAGACGATCACGTCCTGTAGGCGACTCATCGCTGGAATGGAAATGTCCTTGGTAATAATCTCGC
>JAIOQF010000159.1 GCA_021413535.1 Verrucomicrobiota bacterium | reverse complement strand
GACAAATCCGTCGTGCCCGCGCTTGTGAAGATGGCCGAGTCATCAAAGAATCATCTCGCGCGGCTTCACGCGATGTGGACGCTCGAAGGCCTAGGCGCGCTCACGTCCGAACTCGTGCGTGGCAAGATGCACGACGAAAATCCGATGCTCCGCACCGGCGCCATCCGTGCTGCTGAGACACTTTTGAAAACGAAAGCCGACGCTTCACTCATCGCGGACATCACCGCTCTAGCAAAGGACAGCGATCCAAACGTCGTGTTACAGGTCGTAATGACTAGCAAGCTCCTCAACTGGCCCGATTGGAATAAAAACGCGCAGAACATCATCCTCACCAGTCCGTCCGCCGGCGTAAAGGATATCGGCAGCCAGCTTCTCATCAAGCCACCGAAGATCGCCGGTAAGTTTACGAAGCAGCAGGAAAAGCAGCTTAAGAACGGCCAGGAAATCTTCAGCTCGCTCTGCTTCGCGTGCCACGGCTCCGATGGCAAAGGCATGCCAATGCCCGGTCGCGAAGGTGTCACGCTGGCCCCGCCGCTTACCGGATCAAAAACCGTCGTCCAGGGAGATGCGCTGCTGCGTGTTCTTTTGCATGGACTTGCCGGTCCTGTTAATGGAAAGACCTATGAAGCACAGATGGTCACGATGGGCACAAACTCCGACGACTGGATCGCCGACGTCGCCTGCTACGTGCGCAAAGCCTTCGGCAACAACGGCGAGATGGTCACAAAGGACGACGTGATAAAACTCCGCGCCGCCACGAAAGCGCGCACCGCACCGTGGACGATTGAGGAACTCAAAGCCGGATTACCGTAACCGCTCGACAATCGCAAGGAATGCGTGAAAGGGGTCTGCCAATGATTCTGGGCAATTAGAAGAATGTGGGTCCGCGGGACACCCTCCGACCTTAAAAAATCAGGGCGGACATTGCCGCCCGCCCCATTTCACTTATTCCTTTTGCCTTATCCCTTCTCTCATCACATCCCCATGATCTGATAGCCGCCGTCCACGTAGAGCACCTGGCCGGTAATGCCGGAGGAGCCGTCGCTGGCAAGAAAGAGACCGGTCGCACCGAGTTCGGTCAGCGTGCAAGAGCGACCAAGCGGCGCGTGGTCTTCGTAGTGCTTGATCATCGTGCCCAGGCCGGACACGCCGCGCGCAGCGAGCGTGTTCATGGGTCCGGCACTGATGCAGTTCACGCGGATTTTCTTTTTGCCGAGATCGTAGGCAAGATAGCGCGTGCTGGCTTCGAGCGCAGCTTTGGCCACGCCCATAACGTTGTAATGGGGCACCACTTTTTCCGCGCCGTAATAGCTCATGGCGATGATGCTGCCGCCGTCGGTCATGAGCGGGGCTGCTTTGCGCGATAGATGCACCAGTGAGTAGGCACTGATGTTATGCGCGGTGAGATAGGCTTCGCGCGAGGTGCTCAGGAAATCACCTTCCAACGCATCCTTGGGTGCGTAGGCGATACTGTGCAGCAGCATGTCCACTTTCGGAGTGATGCCCTGAACCTTGTCGAAAAACGCATCCACTTCCTCGTCCTTCGAGACGTCGCAAGGAAACAGCGGTGTATCGGCGCCGAAGGTGCCGGCCAGTTCCTCGACATTGTCCTTCAGGCGTTCGCCCTGGTAATTAAAAATAAGTTTTGCACCTGCCTCAGCACATGCTTGAGCGATGGCCCAGGCGATGCTGCGCTTGTTGGCGACTCCGAAAACGAGTCCGGTTTTTCCTTCGAGTGGTCTGGCGTTCATAGCCATTTGATTTGGCGCAGTTTCGGCCAAAGGCAAGTGTTCACAGCACCAACTCCGCCCGACATTCGGACTCTTCGATCCGGGTGCGGATCGTGAATCCGGCTTTTCTCGCGACGCGCTGCATATCGTAGTTATCCGGCAAGATCGTCGCGGTGATGCGTTCGAGACCTTCGTCGCGGCCAACTTGAACCAGCATTTTTAGCAGCTGCGTGCCGAGCCCGTGGTTTTGCCATTGATCGCTGATGGTCATGGCAAATTCCGCCTCGCTTATACCATGCAGTTTGCTCAGGCGGCCGACGCCAAGAATGACCGGTTGCTGCGTCTCCGGATCGCGGCGTTCCACCACCAGCGCCATCTCGCAATCGTAGTCGATGAAGCAGATGCGGCTGAGCCGCTCGTGTGCGATGCGCTGCTCATATTGCAGCATGCCGAAGTAGCGATAGTAAACGCTGCGTTCCGAAAGGGTCTGGTGAAACTTGCGATCATTTGTTCCGATGAAACAAGAAGTGGATTGATGTCGATCTCCGCGATCCAAGGTTGCTCAATGACCAGGAGGCTGAAACGCACCAGCAGTTGTTCGAGTTTGGCCAGGTCCACCGGCTTCTGGCCGCGCACTCCTTGAAGCGCTTCGTAAACCCGTGTCCGCTCCATAAGGCGGCGAGCGAGCGTGGCATTAAGCGGCGGCAGGCCCAACGCGCGATCTTTAAAAACTTCCACATATTTGCCACCGGCTCCGAACAACAACACCGGTCCAAACTGGGCGTCCACGCTGCTGCCGAGAATCAGTTCGCAGCCCTCGCGCGAGATCATCGGCTGCACGGTGACACCAAGAAAATGCTGCGTCCCCGCACGCTCGCCAACGCTTTGCTTGATGGCGCGACAGGCCCGGCGGACACCATCAGTATCGCAAATATCCAGTTGCACGCCTCCGACGTCGCTCTTGTGCGTTAGTGTTTCTGAATGGAGTTTGAGAGCCACTGGAAAACCGATCGCCTCCGCGCGCTTCACGGCTTCGTCTTCGCTCAATGCTATGTGCGAGGACACGGTCGAGATGCCGTAAGCGGCCAAGATTTGCTTGGACTCCACTTCGGTGAGCAGCGTGCGTTTGGCCTCGCGCACATCTTGAAGCAACTTCTCCACTTGAGCGCGGTCCGGCGCGATGCCTTCTATTGAATCACCGAGCGAAGGTGTCTCGTAAAGCGCCCGCAAGTCGTCACTGTAACGCCACATGAGCGCGAACGCGCGGGCGGCGGTATCTGGAAAGTCATAGGTGGGAATGCCAGCGGCATTCAAAATGCGCCGGCCAGCATCCGACGCTGCGCCGCCCATCCAGCTCGCGAGAATCGGCCGGTCGTTCAGATGAGCGAATGCAACCAGCCGCTCGGCGGTAGCGGTTGCAGCTGTCATGGCCTGCGGCGTGAGGATGACGCAGATGCCGTCGGCCTGCGGTTCGCGCGCGGCTATTTCCACCGCGCCGGCATATCGCTCGACGCTGGCGTCCCCCAGCACATCGATTGGATTACCGTGGCTCCATTGCGGCGGCAGGGTCTTGTTCAACGCAGTCATCGATTAAGCCGAAAGTTCCGCTAGGCGGCCTCCGCCTGCCACGAGCATGTCGGTAGCGAGCGCACCCGGTCCGCCGGCATTAGTGACGATGGCAAGGCGCGGGCCGCGAGGCCGGGGTTGCTTGCCGAGCACTTCCGCCATGTCGAAGAGTTCGCTGAGCGTGTCGACGCGAAGTACGCCTGCCCGGTGAAAAGCGGCATCCAACACCGCATCGCTCCCGGTGAGGGCACCGGTGTGAGACGCCGCCGCTTTGGCCGCCGCTTCCGTGCGACCGACTTTCAGAACAATGACCGGCTTGCTGAGTGTCACTTCGCGCGCGGCGGAGAGGAAACGGCGGGCGTCGCCGACTGACTCCATGTAGCAGAGGATGCTTTTGGTGCGCGGATCGTCGCCGAAGTATTGAATTAGATCGCCCCAGCCAACATCGAGCATCGAGCCGCTGGAGACGAAGCCGCTGAATCCCACATTCTCTCGCAAGCTCCAGTCGAGCACCGCCGCGCAGAGGGCACCGCTCTGGCTGAGGAAAGCCACGCTACCCGCTTGGGCCATCCCGCCGCCGAAACTCGCGTTCAACCTGGCATGGGGGATCATGAAGCCGAGACAATTGGGGCCGAGCAGCCGGACCTTTCCGCGTCGTGCTGCAGCGAGAACCCGTTGTTCCAATTCTGCGCCGACTTTCCCGATCTCGCGGAACCCCGCTGAGATGATGACGGCGGCGGGAACGCCGCACGCTGCGCATTCCTCGATGATGCCGGGCAAAGTCGCTGCTGGGGTCGCAATCACGGCCATGTCCACAATTTTTGGCAGCCGGGCAACGCTGGGAAAAGTTGGAATTCCGAGCACGGTGTCGTGGTGGGGATTGACCGGATAAACCGGGTGCCCCCATGACTGGAGGTTTTCCATGATCGCGCGACCGACGGATCCCGGAACCTCCGAGGCCCCGATGACCGCGATGCTGCGCGGCGCAAACAAGGGGTCGAGCGTATGTCTTCTCGACTGATGGAGAATGTCGTGCGCGGGTTCGACTGCCTTGGGTGGTAGATTCATGTCTCGGTATGCAGCTTGATGCTTGCGTCGCAATTCTTCGCTGCAATGGTTGCGAAACATTACGCCGTGTCATCTACTTCACAACAAACCGGGCTTCTTTTGGACGATGTCTTCCGGGCCCATCACACCGGCCCCGGCCAACCCGAGTGCCCGGCGCGGTATGTGGCCGTGATGGAGTCATTGCATAAAAACGGGATCGTGGACCATACCCATCCGCTGACGCAGCAGCCCGCCACGCCCGATGACATTCTGCTGTGCCATACGCGCGGCTACTTTGAAACAGCTCAGGCCGATGTTGCATCCGGCGCGACCGAACTAAGCACGGGAGATACGAATATCTGTTCGAAGTCCTTCGATGTCGCCCTGCGTGCCGTGGGCGGAGTAATGAATGCCGTCGATGAGGTCATGAGCGGAAGATTGAAAAACGCGTTCTGCGCGGTGCGTCCTCCCGGTCATCATGCGCGACCGGCACAAGGGATGGGCTTCTGCCTTTTCAATAGCATCGCCATCGCCGCGCGCCATGCGCAGAAGAGACTTGGCGCGGCCAAGGTGCTGATCGTTGACTGGGATGTGCATCACGGAAACGGCACTCAGGACATTTTCTATGAAGACGGCAGCGTCCTCTTTTTCAGCACCCACCAGTCGCCGTGGTATCCTTACACGGGACATCTTGAGGAAACCGGAAATGGGAAGGGTCGGGGCTGCACGATGAACGCACCGTTGCCCGCCGGTTCCGGGATGGGCGAGATTCGCACAGCCTTCCTTGACCGACTGATTCCCGCTGCGGAGAAGTTCAAACCGGATCTGGTGATGATTTCCGCAGGCTTTGATTCGCGGGAGAACGATCCGCTGGGTCAGTTCAGGCTCACGGACGATGATTTTGCCGTGCTCACCAAGATGCTGATGAAATTCGCCGATGAAAATTGTGCCAGCCGGCTGGTATCGGTTCTGGAAGGCGGTTACAATCTCGCCGGTCTCGCCAGTGCCGTTAACGCGCATGTGCGGACTCTGGCCCAGTGATCAAACAGGAGGCGAAAAATTCTTCCTCCCGACAGCGAGCCTTTAATATTGCAAGGACTCTGAGGTCGAGTTTGATTAAAGCTCTAGCCTATGCCCACCACTTACCGCATCCTCGCCACTTCCGCGCACAACGAACTCGTGCGCAAAGCTTACCTCCATCGCGGCTATCTGGCCGATGAAGCGGACGACGCGGCACGATTTTGTGAGCTCGCCGCCACCCATGGCATCCGCACACACAACGTGATCAAGGCGCTGCATCTTGATCACCTGTTTGGCAGCGCCGTCGGTGGTTGTGTTCCCGGTGCTGAGATTGAAGTGGTCAAGAAAAAATTCAGCGCCAGCGAGGCCTGGGATGGCAAATTGAAACTTGGTCAAAGCGTGGCCTTCAGCGCCATGGAGCGTTGCATGCAACTCGCCGACCAATACGGCATCGGCCAGGTCAGCGTGGACAATGCCTTCCATTATCTCTGGGGCGGCGGCTATGTCATGGAGGCGGCGAAGAAAGGTTACATCGCTTACACGAACTGCACGAGCACGCTCGGCGAAGTGGTGCCCTTCGGCGGCAAGTATCCCGTGCTCGGCACCAACCCCCATTCATGGGGACTGCCCACCACCGAGGCCTGCGGATTTCCCATCGTGATTGATTGGGCCACCAGCACCGTCGCCATGGGACGTGTGCAGCAGCTTCGTCGCGAGAATAAACCTCTTCCTCCCGGAGCCGCCGTCGATGCTGCCGGCCAGCCCACGACTGATCCGCATCAAGCGCAATGGCTGCTCCCCTTCGGCGCGCACAAGGGCTACGGTCTTTCCTTGCTCATCGAAGTTATGGGCGCGCTCATTGGCGGCTCGTTGCCAACCCTGCGCGGTGGCGGCGGTCACCCTGACTTCGCTGGCAAACCCACCCCCGCTGGAGAAAAGCGCACGTCGTCATTTTACTTCCAAGTCATCCATCCTGACGCCATCAGCAGCGGTTTATTTGCCAAGGGTCGCAATCAATCGCAGAACATCAAAGCCGTGCTTACTGACATCCTCGGTCACGGCAATGAGCATTGCATGCTTCCCGGCCAGCCCGAAGCCAACAATGCCAAGCACACCGCAATTGCCGGTGGTTTGTTGTTCACAGAAGCCGAGATCGAAGCCCTTAATGAAATCGCAGCCGAATGCGGATTTAAGCATATCGATGTGACTGGTCTTGGAAGCTATGAAGTGCCGTAAATCATCGTCGCCCTCTGAAGTAAATCCTCAATCCCCCATAAATTCGTGATCATCGGTGTCCCCAAAGAAATCAAACCGCAGGAAACGCGCGTGGCCCTGCTTCCCAGCGCTGCCTACCAGCTGACTCGTCGCGGCCACAAGGTCGTGGTAGAAACTCAGGCGGGTGCGGGAACGGGTTTTCCCGACCAGGAATATATTCAAGCTGGAGCGGTGATTGTGCCGACGCATGAAGAAGTCTTTTCTCAGGCCGACATGATCGTGAAAGTGAAAGAGCCGCTG
>JAIOQF010000158.1 GCA_021413535.1 Verrucomicrobiota bacterium | reverse complement strand
GGCTCGGCGGCCCCGCGCGGGCGGAGCGCCTCGAAAGGAACGAACCATGACCGATCCTGTGCGCCGCGGCAAATGGGTGCGGGAAAAATTACTGGCCGGGACGGTGCCGGACACGCCCATTAGTGTGGATGCCGTCATCCCCGAGAATCACGACAAAATACTGCGCGACCGGCTGGCCAGTGCCACGGAGGCAACCTATTGCTGGAAGTGTCACGAGAGCATGAATCCGCTGGGATATGCTTTTGAAAGCTATGACGACTTCGGCAGATTTCGCAGGGAAGAATCCTTGGAATATCCTGACAAGCTCGTTACGAAGAGAACGGACAAGTGGGATCTGCTGACCGACACCCGCGACATCTACAAGACGCTGCCGGTGAATCCAAAGGGTTATCTGAAAGGCACGGGCGACAGCTCGCTGGATGGGGAAGTGAAAGACGCCATTGACCTTACTGAGCGTCTGGCCAAATCCAGCCGCGTCCGTCAGTCCATCATCCGGTATGCCTTCCGCTACTTCATGGGTCGCAACGAATTTCTTTCCGATTCCAAAACCCTGATGGATGCCGAGCAGGCATACATCAAGAGCGGCGGCAGCTTTGATGCCGTCATTGTATCGCTGCTCACCTCCGATTCATTTATCTACCGCAAACCCATAGAAAACTAAGACGATGACAACCAGCAGAAGAGACTTCTTGGCCAAATCCATCCTCGGCACGGGCGCGATGGCGCTCGCTCCGTCCATCAACCAGCTCTTCGCCGCGTCCAATGCCACAAACGGCGCAATTCCCAAGCGCTTCATTTTCATCCGCAAGTCCAGCGGCATTGTGCCCCTTGAAACGGCGCTCCGCGATTTTTCGGCCAAGGACAAAGCGCTCGATGAAGCCAAGCAACCGCTGGAGGCAGCTCTCGACAAACACGAACTGCCCAAATGGCTGCGGGGCCTGGATGCCCACAAGGAGAACATGACCATCCTCCAGGGTCTCTCCGCCAAGATGAGCGAGAATATCCATTACTCGTTCTCCTCCGTAATGGGCTGCTTCAAGTCCAATAACAACACGCTCAGCTCCATCAAGCGCACGACCATTGACTTTGAACTGGCCAAGTTGTTCCCGTCCCCATTCGGGCATGTCGAGCTTTCATTTGCCGCTGGCCGCACCGGCATCGTGTCGGGATATTCCGCACCGGCGCCGCAGACGAGAAACTATTGCTATGCGGACCCGGACACCGCGCGCAGTGAGCTTTTCAAGTCCGTCCTGAACCCAGACGCCGTCAATACCGACAATGACATGCTCTCTTTCCTACAGAGCAAGGAGGGCATGAAGATCAGTGGCATCAAGGGGCATGAAATGAGGCGTCAGGAAGCGCAGATTGAATCGATCGACGTTATTCGCGAGCGCAACAAAAAGCTGATTGCCATGTCCGGTTCGCTCGAAAAGTTCGTGCCGAAACTCGCGCCCGTTCATGCCAACGGCGGCGAAAACGCCACCACCCCGGAGAAGCAGGCGGCGATGACGGACGTTCTGATTGCCGTGCTGAAAGCCGGCCTGACGAATGTCGTTACTTACACGATTGACGACCTCGGCACGCCGATCATTGGGCTGCCGGGCAACGAGACCGACCGTGTCGGCATCCACCCGCTCGGCCATGACGAGGCGTTCGGCGGCGTGCCCGCATGGATGACCCGCGAGCAGATTCGCATCAGCCATGTGAATCAGATCAAGAAGATCGTCGAAGAGCTGAAGAAAACACCCGAGGGGAGCGGCACCATGTTCGACAACACGATGATCATGTATTTCCCGGAGAACGGGGAAACTCACCATGGCATCGGAATCGAATCCCCGTTCGTGATTCTGGCCGGCAACAAGTGCAACCTGAACATCTCAGGCCGCTACATCCGCCTGCCGTTTCATGGCACCGAGGGCCACAAAACCCTCGGCAACTGGTATACCACTCTCCTCAACGCCAACGGAAACCCCATCGAGCACTACGGCGACCTCGACCAGGAAATGGCGCGACAAAAATTCTCGCAGACCGGAGCCATCAAACAGCTCATGGCCTGATGGCGTGGCCTCTATGCGCGACTGGAGGCTTATCCATTGCTCTCCCCGGTAAAGCCGACGGACTTGCCAGCTTCCAGCACACTCTGCGGAACGCGTGCGATGATGCGGCCTTCCGCATTGCGTAAAATCACCTGCCCAGCTTGGATCTCCGGGGTGTCTCCAATCATAGCAGCGTAATCTTGGGCCAGCTCTCTGCCACAGTTGATGGTGTTGCGAATGCGAGTGGCCAGGCTTTCGAGATCGGTTTGGTTCATGGGTGGCTCTTGTAGCACAGAGGAGTCTACTTCTTCAAGTGTGGAACTGGTTTACCGTCGGTCTGCGGTCACATCAGCAGGTGCGTTTTGTGCGCACGTGAGCATTTGCTGCGGCGCTTATTGCAGGAAAGTGTTTTGTTGGATGTTGGGCCGGAGTGACTCAGGGCGCTCAACGGAGCCGGGGAGTGATACTCGATGCGCTGGGCCGTCGCTTCTTCGCTCATACGCGGAGTCTAGTGGCACGGCTCCATCTGTTGAGCCATGCCTACTTTGTCACTGGAAGACCTGCCTGTGTCCAGGCTTTCATGCCCCCATCCAGATGGTAGATGAACTTGAAGCCGAGCTTCTCAAAAATCTCGAGCGAGTTCGTGCTGCGCATCCCGGACTGGCAGTGGACGAGGTAGGCGTCGGTCTTGTCCAGCGCTGACACCTGCTTTTCAAAGTCACTGTCGGTGAAGTCAATATTCTTTGCGCTGGCGATGTGGCCATCCTTGTATTCGTCCGGTGTGCGGACATCCAGCACCTTGACTGTGCCCGTCTTAACCAGCTTTTCAGCACCGGCGGCGTCCACATGGGTGACACCGTCGGATTTCTTTTCATCAGCGAGGCCGGCGGCGCAGAACAGAGCAGCGGCCAAGGTGAGGAAGATGCGGAGTTTCATGGTGGGGAGGTTCAACCGCTGGAGGTCAGAGGTCAAGGGTCGAGAGTCAACGGATGTTGGCAGTTGTTGATCCTTGACTTCTTGCCCCTTTCTAAGGTCTCGGCAACCCCGCGGGCCATCACGAGCTTGCCGCCCGCATCGTCTGCCGGACCTATGTGACAAAAGTAAAAATAAGTCTGATACGATAGTGGAAATACCCAATAGTTTATAGTAGAAAATTTCTCCAGACAAAAGACTGTCTCCTTCACCTTTTGATGAGGAACTATTCAGGATTCGAATGGTTGAAACTGATTTCGGAAATTGGCGTGGAATCAGTCTGTGCCGCGCCTGAAGACGTCGGTTTTTGGAACTTTGCCGCGATCTCCCGCGCCGCCTTGATCTCCGCATCGTTCAGCGAAAATCCCGTCGTGCCCGAGGCCATGAGGTTCGTGCGATCCTGCCGGTGAGCGAGGCGCAGCGCGTGCCCGATCTCGTGCGAAGTCACGCGTGGCAGCGGCTCATCAATGCCGCCCTCGACCGTCTGGAGACTCGCCGTCTCCTTCACCACGATCAGCCCGCGGTGAAAAAAACCGTTCGGCTTCACCTCCTTCACGTAGCACACGTTGAGCGCCGTCGTGCAGAGACTCGCCTTCGGGATCATCGCGATCACTCGCGTGAACTCCTCCTTCGCATCCAGCTCTGGCGACACAGCTGCGGCCTCGGTGCGAACGATGGACTCGATCTCAAAGCTGATGTCCGCCTGCGACCACACCATGTTCACCTTTCCAAAAATGCGGCGCACATCCGCTTCCGTCATTGTTGTGTGCATCGCGGGCGTCGCCTTCGACTGCACGAGATGCACGCGCACCGGCACAATGATCACTGGCGTTTTTGCCTCGGACCGCACGGCATTCGCAACGGGCTCGCACATGCCGCATGGCGCGGATGCGATGAAGAGAAAGACGGCGCAGCGCGCACGAAAGATGCCGGGAAGGTTCATGGAAGGGGTGCAGTGAAAAGGTGCCTCGGGTAACAGAGTGTGCATTCGTTTTTACTCACATTCGTCATGCCCCCGGCATGCTCCCGGCTCGGATGCATGTCCGGGTCGGGAGCGGAAGCGTTTTCCTAGCCGTAAAAACAGACTCGCAAAACTCACGCGGCTATTGAACAATGCCGTCCGCTGACTTGCGCCTCATGACTGGGAGCGCGGGTCACTGACCCGCCACGCTGCCATGAACCCTCGCATCCTTCTCGTCCTCATCTCTTGCGCCCTCAGCATCATCACCGGACTTGTCCTATCGCGCGGCGGATCAACCATGTCATCGGCGACGCGCGCGCGTCCGCTCATCGGACTCTCGATGGACACGCTCAAAGAGGAGCGCTGGCAGAGTGACCGCGACCTCTTTGTCAATCGTGCCACCGCGCTCGGTGCCGACGTGACCGTCCTTTCCGCAAACAGCGATGACACTCGTCAGCTCCGCGATGTGGAATCACTCATCACAAAGAAGGTCGATGCGCTGGTCATCATCCCTCACGACGGCGCGGCGATGGCGAAGGCCGTCGATCTCGCGCACCAGGCTGGCATTCCCGTCCTGTCCTACGACCGCCTTATCACCGGTTGTGACCTCGATCTCTACATGACCTTTGACAACGTAAAGGTCGGCGAGCTACAAGCGCACTTCCTTGCGGATCGCTTGCCCGCAGGCCGCAAGCTCCGCCTCATCCGCATTTACGGATCGAAAACCGACAACAACGCCACGCTCTTCAAGCAAGGCCAGGACAACGTCATCAAGCCGCTCGTCGATGCTGGAAAGATCGAGGTGCTGCACGAGGACTGGGCCGAGGATTGGAAACCCGAGAATGCGAAGAAGATCGCCAACGCCGCCATCACAAAGCTCGGCCAGAACTTCGACGCCATCCTCGCCAGCAACGACGGCACTGCAGGTGGCGCGATCCAGGCACTCATCGAAGAAGGACTCGCCGGCAAGATCATCGTGACCGGCCAGGACGCCGACCTCGCCGCCTGTCAGCGCATCGTCCACGGCACGCAGGCCATGACCATCTACAAGCCGATCAAGAACATCGCCAATCAAGCCGCAGAGGTCGCCGTGAAGCTCGCTCAACGAAAACCCATCATCGCCCGCGACGAACTCGACAACGGCAAAGCCAAGGTTCCATCGATCCTCCTCGACATCGTCGCCGTGACGAGGGACAACATGATGGAGACCGTGGTGAACGACGGCTTCCGAAAGAAGGAAGAAGTTTATGAGGGGATAGAGCAGAAGTAGGTCGACCATGAGCACCGTTCTCTCAGCCCATCACATCACCAAAGCCTTCCCCGGCGTTGTTGCGCTTAAGGACGTGAGCTTTGATCTCGTCGCCGGAGAAATCCACGCGCTTTGTGGCGAGAACGGCGCGGGCAAGAGCACGTTGATCAAATTGCTCTCGGGCATTCATCCGCACGGCAGCTATGACGGACGCTTTGAGGTGAATG
>JAIOQF010000254.1 GCA_021413535.1 Verrucomicrobiota bacterium | reverse complement strand
TTTGAAACAGCGTTCATGGTTTTGTAATCTTGGTTGTTTGGCGGGCTTCTCAAAAGGCAGATGTTTGTCGAGAGAGTCTCCGTCTCAATATTGCGGACTTTTGCGCCGCGATTATGCATTCGTCCAGTGCGTATTTCGTGCTTCGTCGTTTGACTTGAAAGGGTTAGTATCCGCCTGGCGACAAGCAACAAAGGTAAACTTTCATTTTCCTACAATGGAATCCTGCGTCCCGGCGATGGGCAGTTTGTTATCGCTTTCATCATCACGATGAGAGAACTCCAAAAAAACCACCTACATCAAAGTCACATCTCCATGAAAGCCATTCACCTTCTTGCCCCTGCCACCCTGGCCATTTCTGCGGCCTTGAATCCTGCTCATGCTGATGAATCCACCTCGGTTGCCTCGGTGACTACCGCAGACGGGTGCCGTGCAGCAGATTCCCGTAAGCCGGTTTTGATGCGCACCGAGTTCATCAGTTCCGCTCGCGAGAGGCGTATTTTAGGCTGCGATGATTGCGGGAATTTGTTCTCTTTTTACGTCACCGTGATTACGTTGCAGGATGTCTTTAGTGACGGCACCACTATGCGGCGCCTCCAGACCGTGGATGCTTGACTCCCTTCTTTTTTACTCCATCGTCTCTCGCCATGAAAACGTTCCGCGTCAGATTCTCGGCAGTCTTGACCGCCCTCACAGCCGTTGTTGGTTCGATGGCTTCGGCTGCCGACACATCGACCCAGGTGCTTGATGTCTTCAAACGTCACTGTGCCGAATGCCATGGTTCAAATTCGATCGCGCCGAAGAAGTTTCAGTTTGTGGATGATCTGACAAGACTCCGCACGAGTAAATATGTCAGGCGTGAGGATCCGGAGAATTCGGATCTTTACCAGCAGGTGCTCACGCAGGAAATGCCCCTGCGCACCAAGGCGGAGAAAGAAGCCGGTAAAGATGCGGAACCGCTCAAGCCCGAGGAAGTCGCGCTGATTCTTTCCTGGATCAAAGCTGGAGCGCCGGAAGGTCAGGGCACGTCAGTGGTCGCTGAATCCACTGGCCGCAAGACGCCGCCTGCCGGCCAGGGGGGAATCACCTTGCGGTTGGATGTCGCTGAACTTCGATCGACGAACAGTTCAGTCAAATCTCCGCCGGTGTCGGTGGCGCACCGGAAATTGGTGACCGAAAATGAGCTGCTGACCGAGGCGTTGACGGACTTACTTAAACAAGCTGCCGAGGACCGCAATGACATCCGTTTTGTCTCCATTGCGCCCCAGCATAACAACGTGTCCGACGTGAAAGATGAGCAACTCGAAGTGATGCGAGCGGGCGTGCGCAAACTGCTGAACAGCCTCTCGATAAATCCGAAAATCGCAAAGTTTGCCGAGGTCGGGCCAGAGAAAGTGCTCTTTCGGGTGAAGCTCAGCGATCTCGGTTGGGATACCGAGATGTGGGATCACGTCGCCGGATTCTATCCCTATGCGCTGGAAGGTGCCGGTTTGACTGGCTTGGGCAGCGCGTGCCATGCCACAGTGCCGATCCTACGCGCGGACTGGCTGGCAACGAACGCGACCCGGCCACCACTCTACCATGACATTTTGCGTATTCCCGCGACTACTCAAGAGCTGGAACATAAGCTAGGGATTGATTTGAATCGGGATCTTGCCGAGGGGCGGGCGATTCGCTCTGGCTTTACCAAGAGCGGCGTGTCTCTGGCCAACCGAATGATCGAACGAGTCGAGACGGGAGCCTACGCCGGCGACTACTGGAAGAGCTATGATTTCAAACAGAATGCAGGCCGAGGACGCGTCCATGATTTTCCGTTGGGCCCAATCGATGCGAAACTCGCCGGTGGGAATCATGCTTTCGAGCACGCGGGTGGCGAGATCGTGTTCTCTCTTCCCAATGGCCTGCATGGTTACATGCTCACGAATGCCGCTGGTGCGCGGCTCGATGGTGTCGCGCCCACTAACATCGTGGGTGATCAAACTGGTGTCACTGGTCGGGTCGAAGTCAGCAACGGTCTTTCCTGCATCACCTGCCATGACCGTGGCATCAAAACGCCTGTGCCGCCGGACGAGGTTCGCGCGGTGGCCGGTTCCTCAACGTTTTCGGCCGAGGAACAGCGCCTTATTGAGCGGCTTCATCCAGAGCAGAAAAAGATCGAGGCGTGGCTCAAGGCGGATGAAGCCCGCTTCATGACGGCATTGAAGGAGGCGGGTGCTGAGCAGAAGCCGGGACGGGAGTCGGTCTATACATTGGCGGAATTGTTCGAGCGCCCTGTTACGCTCGCCCAGGCCGCCTCCGAGTTGGGACTCGAGGTAAAGGATTTCGATGACAGGACAAAAACTTCGTCCGCGCTCTTCGATATTCACACTCAGTTAGCCGGAGCAGGTATTCCGCGAGACACTTTTGCCACGAAGTTTAATGAACTGGCCCTGCGTTTGAATCTTGGATCCGTTCGCACGGCTGAGTTGCTGCTCGTCACGTCCCAGCCTCTACAGGACAAGCCGCGGGCGGTGCCGATATCTGTAACCCTGCGCACGAATAAAGCGCTCTTCAGGAACCAGGAAAAACTCACGGCCTACGTGCAAGCCGCACAAGACTGTGAGTTGCGCCTGCTTTATAAAGATGCCGCTGGTAAGATCATCCTGCTATTTCCGAATAAGTTCCATCCGGACAGCCACATTGCGGGCGGCAAGGAGATCGCCATTCCAGCCGCCGCTGACAAATTCGACATCATCATTGAGGCCCCTTTTGGCGTGGAAAGTCTGGCCGCGATCGTCAGCACTCAGGTCTTCGCCGACGAGGCAAAGATTCAAGCCGCGCTGCGCAATGCGTCTGATCCTGAAAAAGTATTTGTGGATTTTAACGAAAAGGATTTTGAAGTCGCAGTGGTGAAATCCGCACGACTTCGCGCTCGCGATGCGCGTCTCGGCGTGGCGCGTGTGAATTTGACAACGCACCCGTGAGGGCAATCCTTACACAGCCATGAAACACAAAATGCTCCTACACATTCTGTCTCTTGTTTCCTTGTGCTGCTCGAACTGCGCATTGTCTACCGACCCTGAGTATGCCCATAAAAGCAAACAGTCTCGCAGTGATTGGAAAGGAAATGAGATCGTCGGTGTCTGGGTTAGTAGAGCAAAAGTCTTGGGGCAAGACGGACGAAACACTTTGCTGTGTCGTTCAGATGGAACTGGTATTTTGCGGGAAACATTTTCTTCCCAGACCCGTGAGAGTCCATTCAAATGGAGCTATTCGGGAAACGGTGTTTGGAAGGCGTCCTACCACTGGCCGGACTCTTTAACAATCCACTTTAGTGGACATGATCTGCTGGTTGAGATCGTTGGATACGGGATCTGGCCTATTATGAAATTTGTTTACGTCCCCGCCGACGACGCGGCGTCGGTAGAGGCGCATGTTAGGACGCGTGAATAGCCAGCTGAACGGGGAATAGACGCAAGTGTTATCAATATTTGAACGACCTGCGATAAACTTGAAGCATGCATCGTAATGGTCGAGCGCCAACAACTAGACTCTTCGATTCCCCTTCAGCCATGAAAACGATTATCATCACCGCCCTCTCCGCTATCGGGATCTCCTGTCTTTCCCTGGCGGAAGATCCTGAAATCAAGGATGCCAGCGCCATCAAGCAGGCTCTAACCAAAACTGTGCTCATCCCCAAGGGCGCGGATCCGAAAAGTGCCCGCGTTCGTGCGCGCAATGTGCGCCGCATCGACCTTCAGGCCATTCATTTCAAGTTCGACTCCACGGAAATAGCGGACAACGAGAGTTACAAGCAGATCGAGCAACTCGGGAAGACACTGGCCGATCCGGATTTGAAGGACTGCGTCATCACCCTCGAAGGTCACACCGATGACGTTGGCGAGGAAAACTACAATCTTGATCTTTCTCGTCGTCGTGCCGAAACCGTGAAACGATTCCTCATCACGCAGCACCACATTGATGCGAGCCGTCTGCAAGTCGAAGGCAAGGGCAAGGGCGAGCCACTGGTAAAAGACACCAGCGATGCCGCACGTGCGCAGAATCGGCGGGTGGTGGTCATTCGGGAGCCGGGAGCCTGAGAAAATGCAGCGCGGCCTCCGATTGTTTCAGCCGGTAAAATTGACCGGGAGAAGCACTGCGCCTTCCAGCGTCCGGATGTAATCATCCCGGGGAATTTCATAGCCGCCGAACATGGCGAGGTGGGGCGTGGTCCATTGGGTGTCGTGCAGGATGAAGCTGCGGTTCTTGAGATGTTCCATGAGCCAGACGAGGGCGGCTTTGGAGGCGGACGGTGCGTTGCTGAACATGGATTCGCCGAAGAACGCGCCGCCGATGGAGACGCCGTAAAGGCCGCCAAGCAGCTTGTCGTCGCGCCACGTTTCGACGGAGTGGGCATATCCCATCTTATGGAGCCGTTCGTAGCTGGTGATGATTTCTTTGGTGATCCAGGTCTGTTGTCTTCCGCTGCAAGCGAGCACCACGTTGTTAAACATGGTGTTGACGCGGATTTCGAAACCCGAGCGGAGCAATTCGGCGCGCGTGCTGCGTGGCACATGAAAATCCGCGATGGGCAGAATGCCGCGCGGGTCGGGCGAGAACCACGAAAGCCGGCCATTTTCCATGCCCATGGGGAAAATACCGCTGGAGTAGGCGCTGATGAGGACGCTGGGTTCGATGGCGGACATGGATGGAGGCGGGGGACGGGGGGATTCTGCGCGATAGCGTAAAGATTTCAAACCATCGTTCAAGCATTGCAAACTAGAGCCAACGACTGCAAACTCCCCCATGCGCAAAGCTATCTATCCCGGCAGTTTTGATCCAATCACAAACGGCCATCTCGACTTGCTTGAGCGCGCCTCGCGCCTGTTTGACGAGTTGGTGGTGGCCATCGCGCGCGACAATCAAAAGCAAAGTCTGTTTACCGTGGAGGAGCGGGCGGCCATGATCGAAGATTCGGTGCGGGCATTGGGCCTGCACAAGGTGCGGGTGGTTCCGTTCAGCGGGTTGCTGGTGGATTTTGCTAGGAGCGAGGGAGCGATCACGGTGCTGCGCGGGCTGCGGGCGATCTCGGATTTCGAGCTGGAGTTTCAGATGGCCTTGATGAATCGGAAGCTCGATCCCGGTCTGGAGACCTTGTTTCTCATGCCGCGCGAAGAGCTGACTTACATTAGTTCGCGGATCGTGAAAGAGATCGCGCGCCTGGATGGCGAGGTGGAACTTTTTGTTCCGGCGAACGTGGCGAACGCGCTGCGGTCGAAGATCAAGGAATTGAATTTGTCTGGTGGAAAAAATCTAAAGAATAAAACGTCATGAGCTTGCGAATAGATCCTAAAAACCTGCCGGAAGAAGGTTTGCATATTGAGGGCCATCTGGCCCCCGCAGTTTTCGGGCTGAAGCCGGATGATGAGGTGCGTGCGGTGTCGCATCTGGAGTATGACTTGAATGTTACTAGCGACGAGGACGGACTGATTGTGCAAGGGCGGATCGCGGCGACTTTTGATCTGGAATGCGGGCGCTGTGCGGAGCGATTCCAGCTTCGGATGGATCTGACGGGGTATGGGCTCGATGTGCCGGTGGAAAATGCGGGTGCGATTGACTTGACAAGCTGGTTACGTGAAGACATGCTACTTGCCCTTCCGACCTTTCCTCGCTGCGAAATGGGCAACGTGACGCCGCGAGAATGTCCCGCCGAAGGCAGGTTCGCTCCCGCGACGGAAATCGTCCGGGACGCCCCGCAAGAGGAGGACGGAGAAGTTTGGAAGGCCCTAGACCAACTCGACAACCTTAAACGCAACTGAATCATGGCCGTCCCGAAGCGCAGACAATCCCTTAGCCGCCAGAAGCGCCGTCGTGGCGCCAATCGCTGGAAGGCTCCTCAACTTTCCACCTGCGGTTCCTGCGGTGCAGCGAAGCCCGGTCATGTCGCCTGTCCGTCTTGCGGCTACTACGGCGAACGTCAGGTCTTGGACATTCAGGCCAAAGGCTGAGTCAGTTTCAGTCCTGGATCAGGCTGAGCTGTCTTCGTCCGCATTGGATTGAGGCGCCTGAATCTCTCAACGAAAAGCCAAGTCATGCCCAAAGCGAACCTTTCGAAAGACGAAGTCAAGGCGATGCTCCTGCTCGCCTGCGAACGCATCATCGCCGCGGAACCCCAACTATCCGAGGCCGATCGCAATCTCGGCGATGGCGATCACGGTCTGGGCATGCAGCGCGGCATGACGGCGGCGACGGAGAAGCTGAACTCCGGAGATGTGGAGAGCATCGAGAAAGCATTTTCAACTGTCGGCATGGCCATGATGAGCAGCATGGGCGGGGCCAGCGGTGCCATCTTTGGCACGTTTTTTCGCAACGGCGGCAAAGCACTTGCCGGGAAAGAAGTTTTCGATGCGGCCGGGCTTGCGGCATTTCTTCGGGCTGGAGTCGATGGCGTCAAGCAACGCGGTGGTGCGGCAGTTGGAGACAAGACGGTCGTTGATGCCATGGAGCCCGCTGCGGAGAAGGCTGCTGAATTGACCGGTTCCAATTTGTCCGATGCCATCAACGCCGTGAGCGCCGCCGCCGAAGCTGGCCTGGAAGCGAGCAAGGCCATGGTCGCGAAATTCGGCCGCGCGAAGACGCTGGGCGAAGCCGCCATTGGCTTCCCTGACGCCGGTGCTCTTTCCGTCACCGTCATCATCGGCGCGATGAAGGATTACATTGCCGCTTGATTTCTCTCAAAGAAATTCCTTCAACACTTCAACTGTTCAACTGTTCAACTGTTCAACTCTTAAACTCCCCAAATCATGGCCGACATTCAAACCAGCGCTGCAGACAAGAAGGAAAAAGAATTCTTTACCCACGTTCCCCAGGAAGCCCCCGGCTTCTTTCTCAAGGGCTGTCACCAGTATGACTGGGGTCTCAAGAACCGCCTCAGCCGCGTGTTCAATCCCGCCGATGGCCGCACCGTCATGCTCGCCTTTGATCACGGTTATTTCCAAGGCCCCACCACCGGCCTGGAACGCGTGGACC
>JAIOQF010000253.1 GCA_021413535.1 Verrucomicrobiota bacterium | reverse complement strand
ACCGCCGTCTTCGCCCCGGAGATCCGCCGACCGTTCCTAATGCTCGCGCTCTCGTGAAGCGTCTCTTCTTTGATCCCAAGCGCTATGACCTTACCCGGGTCGGTCGCTACAAGATCAATCAAAAGCTCTCCATCAAGGTGGACACCAACGAGCGCATTCTCACCGCGGAAGACGTGATCTCCGCGATGCACTACTTGTTCAAGCTGCGTGCCGGCAAAGGCGTGATCGATGACATTGATCACCTTGGCAGCCGCCGCGTGCGGGCTGTCGGTGAACTCCTTGCCAACCAGTGCCGTGTCGGCCTGGCCCGCACCGAGCGCCTCGTGAAAGAGCGCATGACCTTGTTTGACGTGAACATGGATGTGATGACGCCTCAGAAGCTCATCAATCCCAAGGCGCTCAGCGCCGTGGTGCGCGACTTCTTCGCGCGCTCACAACTGAGCCAGTTCATGGACCAGATGAATCCTCTGGCCGAGCTCACGCACAAGCGCCGTCTCTCCGCCCTCGGGCCTGGTGGCTTGAACCGTGATCGCGCCGGTTTCGAAGTTCGCGACGTGCATCCATCGCACTACGGACGCATCTGCCCCATCGAAACTCCCGAAGGTCCGAACATCGGCCTCATCAATTCGATGTGCAGCTATGCTCGCATCAATGAGTTCGGCTTCATCGAAACCCCCTACCGCAAGGTGGACGGCGGACGTGTCACCGATAAAATCGACTACCTCACGGCTGACCAGGAAGAGAATCACTTTGTCGCTCAAGCGAGCAATGTGATCGATGAACGCGGTCGCTATAAAGAAGCCAAGGTCACGGTGCGCTATCGCGGCGAGTTCCTCGAAGTGGAACCAGAGCAGGCCACCTACATGGACGTCTCGCCCAAGCAACTCGTCTCCGTCGCCGCTTCGCTCATTCCGTTCCTGGAACACGATGACGCCAACCGCGCGCTGATGGGATCGAACATGCAACGTCAGGGCGTGCCGCTTCTTGAATCCGAAGCGCCGTTCGTCGGCACCGGCATGGAAGGCAAAACCGCCCGTGATTCGCAAGCGGTCATCATCGCTGATGCCAGCGGCATCGTGGCCAGCGCCACGGCAGATTGCATCATCGTCACCAAGGACGGCGATCTTCCGATCAGCGAGAAAGCCTTCGCCGCCGAACCCGGCAAAGTGAAGACCGACCCCGACAAGGGTGTTTATGTTTACAGCTTGAGCAAGTTCATGCGCTCCAACGCCGGCACCTGCATCAATCAACAGCCGCTCGTCAAGCGCGGCCAGAAAGTGAAGAAGGGCGACATCCTCGCGGACGGGCCCTGCACCGATCAGGGTGAACTCGCGCTGGGCCGCAACATGCTTGTCGCCTTCATGCCTTGGAACGGATACAACTTCGAAGATGCCATCGTCATCAGCCGCAGGGTGGTGAAGGAAGACATCTACACTTCAATTCATATCGAAGACTTCGAGATTGGCGCCCGTGACACCAAGCTCGGCCCCGAAGAAATTACGCGTGACATCCCGAACGTCGGTGATGAAGCGCTGCGCAATCTCGGTGCAGATGGCGTAGTCCGCATCGGTGCCGAAGTGAAGCCTGGCGACATACTCGTTGGCAAGATTACGCCGAAAAGCGAAACCGAACTCGCTCCAGAAGAGCGTCTCTTGCGCGCCATCTTCGGTGAAAAAGCTGCAGACGTGAAAGACTCATCCCTCCGAGTTCCCTCGGGCTGCGCTGGTATCGTGATGGACGTTCGCGTCTCCTCCCGCACCGGTGCGGAAAAAGAGCGCCTTTCGCCCAGCGAACAAAAGAAGCAGCTCAAGCTCATCACTGACGAGCACAAGACCAAGGTCGAGCAGTTCACCGAACAGCTTACTGAAAAACTCTGCGAGATTCTTCTCAACGAGAAGATCAATCTCGACGTGGTCAACGGTGAATCCGGCGAAGTCATCATCCCGGCCAACAAGAAGATCACCAAGACTCTGCTCCGCACTCTGGCTGAGTCGCATCGTTCCGTCGAAATCGACCAGTCGCCGATCCGCCACAAGATCATGGACATCATCCAGAGCTTCGAACCGAAGTTCAACGATGCCGACATGGAACGCGAGCGTTCCCTTGATCGCATCGAACAAGGTGATGAACTCGACAGCGGCGTGATCAAAGAGGTTCGTGTTTTTGTCGCCAGCAAGCGCAAGCTCAGCGTCGGTGACAAGATGGCAGGACGTCACGGAAACAAAGGCGTCGTCGCCATCATCGTGCCGGAAGAAGACATGCCCTTCCTCGAAGATGGCACGCCGGTTGACATCTGCTTGAACCCTCTCGGCGTTCCTAGCCGTATGAACGTCGGCCAGGTGTTGGAAACTCACCTCGGCGTCGCCGCTCGCGCGCTCGGCATGAAAATTGCCACCCCGGTCTTTGATGGTATCCCCGAGAAGCAGATCATGGGCTTCCTCAAGGACGCCAAAAAAGTTCCCGGATTTGAATGGATCGGACTCAACGGCAAGAGCACGCTCACCGATGGCCGCACCGGAGAAACCTTCGGCCAAGAGGTCGTCGTCGGCTACATCTACATGTTGAAGCTCGGACACCTTGTCGCTGACAAGATTCACGCCCGTGCTGTCGGACCTTATTCCCTCGTCACTCAGCAGCCGCTGGGAGGCAAGGCTCAATACGGTGGCCAGCGCTTCGGTGAAATGGAAGTGTGGGCTCTCGAAGCCTACGGTGCGGCTTACACGCTGCAGGAACTTCTCACTGTGAAATCCGATGACGTGCAAGGTCGCACGCGCATCTACGAAAGCATCGTCAAGGGCGACAACGCCCTTGAAGCCGGCACGCCTGAATCCTTCAACGTGCTCATCAAGGAAATGCAGTCACTTGGCCTCGACGTAAAAGTCTCCAGCCACATGAACCAGCAGGAAAGCCTTGAAATGTTCCCCGCCGCCTCCGGCATGTAATCTGATCGTCGTAAAAGCTAACCCACCCATTCCATCGTATGAATCCAGATTCCCAACTCAAGGAGCTCTTCGGCGACGCTCAACGCACCGGTGCCGGCTTTAACCAAGTCGCCATCTCCGTCGCCTCGCCTGACCGCGTTCGCTCATGGAGCAGCGGCGAGGTCAAAAATCCCGAGACGATCAACTACCGCACGTTCAAGCCCGAAAAAGGCGGCTTGTTCTGCGAGCGTATCTTCGGCCCCACCCGCGATTGGGAGTGTGCTTGCGGAAAATACAAGCGCATCTAGCACAAGGGCGTCATCTGCGACCGTTGCGGCGTTGAAGTTACTCTGAGCCGCGTGCGCCGCGAGCGCATGGGCCACATTGAACTCGCAGTGCCAGTCACGCACATCTGGTTCTACAAGTGCATGCCGAGTCGCATCGGCCTCATGATGGACATGACTGCGCGCGCTCTGGAACGCGTCATCTATTACGAAGATTACATCGTCATCAGCCCCGGCAACACACCGCTCACACGCGGACAATTGCTCACGGAAATGGAACTCCGTGAATCCGAGGAACAATACGGTGCCGATGCCTTCAAAGTCGGCATGGGCGCAGAAGCTATCCGCGACATCCTCGCCCAGGCCAATCTCACCGACTTGGTCAAGGAGCTCGAAATCGCGATGACCAAAACGCGCTCGAAGCAGCTTCGCAAAAAAATCGCCAAGCGTCTCAAGCTTTGCCAGGGTTTCGCCGCTTCTCATTCGCGCCCGGAATACATGGTGCTCGAAGTGCTGCCCGTCATCCCGCCGGACTTGCGCCCGCTCGTCCCGCTCGAAGGTGGCCGTTTCGCGACGTCCGATTTGAATGACTTGTATCGTCGCGTCATCAATCGCAACAACCGTCTCAAAAACCTGCTCTCGCTCAAGACGCCGGATGTCATCATCCGCAACGAAAAGCGCATGGTGCAGGAAGCGGTGGATGCACTTTTCGACAACGGTCGCCATGGTCGCGCAGTCACCGGCGCGGGCAATCGTCCGCTCAAGTCGCTCTCCGACATGCTCAAGGGCAAGTCCGGTCGCTTCCGTCAGAACTTGCTCGGCAAGCGCGTCGATTACTCTGGTCGTTCCGTTATCGTCATCGGCCCCGATCTCCATCTCGGTCAGTGCGGTCTGCCTAAGAAAATGGCGCTCGTCCTCTTCGAACCCTTCATCATTCGCCGTCTCAAGGAACTCGGCCTCGTGCACACCGTGCGCAGCGCCAAGAAGATGATCGAGCGTCGCACGCCTGAAGTGTGGGACATCCTTGATGAAGTCACCAAGGGCCACCCGGTCTTGCTCAACCGCGCTCCGACTCTGCACCGTCTCTCGATTCAGGCTTTCGAACCGAAGCTCATCGAAGGCGAAGCTATCCGCGTTCATCCTCTCGTTTGCACGGCTTACAACGCCGACTTCGATGGTGACCAGATGGCTGTGCACGTGCCGCTTTCCATCGAAGCTCAAATGGAAGCGCGCCTCCTCATGCTGGCGCCGAACAATCTGTTCTCGCCCGCCAGCGGCAAGCCCATCAACACGCCTTCGCAGGACATCCCGCTCGGTTGCTTCGCGCTCACCTATGTTCGCGACCTGCCTCAGCACGACGACGCTCCGAAGCGCTGCTTCCAGGCCGCTGGTCACAACGAAACCGTGGCCGCGCTCGATCGCCTCAAACAACTTGGCTTCCGTGAAGCTATGCGCTCCGGTTGCTCCATCGGCATCACTGACATGGTGATTCCCGAAAGCAAGCCCGCTCGCCTTGCTCAAGCGCGCGCCGAAGTCGACATTGTCGAAAAACAACTCCGCAAGGGCATCATCACCGAAGGTGAAAAGTATCAGAAGGTCATCGACATCTGGACTTCCACCACGGATGATCTGGCCAAGGAAGTGATGCGCACCCTCGAATACAACGAGGGCAAGAAGCTGCACAACCCGCTCTACATCATGTTGACCAGCGGTGCGCGTGGTAACGCGACGCAGATCAAACAGCTCGCCGGGATGCGCGGTCTCATGGCCCGCCCCAGCGGTGAAATTATCGAGCGCCCCATCACCTCGAACTTCCGTGAAGGTCTGACCGTCTTGGAATATTTCATCTCCACTCACGGTGCTCGCAAGGGTCTCTCCGATACCGCGCTGAAAACCGCTGACTCCGGCTACATGACGCGCAAGCTCGTGGACGTTGCTCAGGATGTCATCGTTACCCAGGAAGACTGTGGCACCGCCAATGGCATCACCTTGTCCTCCATCTATCAGGGCGATGAAGAAGTGGTCGATCTCAAGACCCGCGTCTATGGCCGCGTTTCCTGCGAGGTCGTTCATGATCCTGTTACCAAGAAGGTGATCGTCGCCGTCGGCGACCTCATCGACGAGGAGATTGCACTCCACCTTGCTAGAATCGGTGTGGAAAAACTCAAGATTCGCTCCGTGCTCACTTGCGAAAGCAAGCGCGGCTGCTGCGTGCAGTGCTACGGCCTCAGCCTGGCCACTAGCCGTCCCGCCAGAATTGGCGACGCGGTCGGCATCATCGCCGCCCAGTCCATCGGCGAACCCGGAACGCAGCTCACCATGCGCACCTTCCACGTCGGCGGTGTCGCCGCGGGTGCATTCAAGCAACCCATCATCGTCGCCAAAAACGCCGGCACCGTGAAGTTCACCGACCTCCGGGTCGTGCAGACTCCCGATGGCAACTGGATCGCGCTTAATAAGAACGGTCTCTTCAGCGTTCATGATGAAGACGGCAAGGAGCTCGAATCTCACAAGCTGGTGCTTGGTGCCATCCTGACCAAGCAGGCAGGCGACAAGGTCAAGAAAGGCGAAACCCTCGCCGTCTGGGATCCTTATAACGTGCCCATCATCACCGAGAAGGCTGGCAAGGTTGAATTCCGTGACATGATCAACGGCGTCACCGTGACCAAGGAAACTAACGATGCCACCGGTAACGATGAAATCGTCGTCATCGAGCACAAGGAAGACTTGCACCCGCAGGTTATCATCTTGGACTCCAAGAAAGAAGTGCTCGCCAGCTACACCATTCCGGCCGGCGCCCATCTTGCGGTGAAGAACCACGAGAAAATCGAGCCCGGCACCATCATCGCCAAGACTCCGCGCAAAGCAGCCAAGACCAAGGACATCACCGGCGGTCTTCCCCGTGTTGCCGAATTGTTCGAAGCGCGCAAACCCAAGGACGCTTGCGAAATCGCCAAGATCGATGGCATCATCGAAATCGGTGGCCTGGTTCGCGGCAAACGCCGCGTCACCATCACCGATCCCAAGACCGGTGCGCAAGAGGAACACCTCGTGCCCCGCAGCAAGCAGATTCACGCGGTGGATGGGGATCACGTCACCAAGGGCGACCAGCTCACCGACGGTTCCGTCGTGCCGCATGAAGTGCTCGACATCCTCGGACCTCAGGCGCTCCGTGAGCACCTCGTCAATGAGATTCAGGAAGTCTATCGTGCCCAAGGCGTTGAAATTAACGACAAGCACGTCGAGACCATCATCCGTCAGATGCTGCGCAAAGTGAAGATCACCGAACCCGGTGATACCAACTTCCTTTGGGCAGATCAGGTCGAGCGTCTTGCCTTCGAAGCTGAAAACGCCCGCGTCACCGAAGATGGCGGCAAGCCCGCCACTGCGGTGCCGGTCTTGCTCGGCATCACCAAAGCCAGCCTCGAGACCGAAAGCTTCATCAGCGCCGCGTCCTTCCAGGACACCACACGAGTTCTCACCGAGGCCGCCACGCTGGCCCGAGTTGATAACCTGCGCGGCTTCAAGGAAAACGTCATCATGGGCCATCTCATCCCTGCCGGCACCGGCTTCAAGACCAACCGTGATTTCACGTTGGAGGAAACCGTCAAGGTATCCTTCTCTTCTGCAGATGCGGAAGACGAAGCAGCGGTCAGTTAGTTCAACGAATAATCCATCAATCACAAAAACGCCCTTCCTTCACTGGTTGGGCGTTTTTTTATGTGCTGTTCCAATGAGCAAGATCAGAGTGAGTAGGCAGCCAGAACATAGGTGGGAATACCGCGAACCCTTTCGTCGTCCCTCACGCCAGCCGAACGTTCGCCGCGCTGGTAAGTTCCATCATCGAACCATCATCGCGTCGTAGAATCAGTTCGCCCTCGCGGCCGAGGTCATGCGCTGTTCCTTCGACGAATTCGTCTCCGATTCGTGCCCGGATGCGTTTGCCGAGCAGGACACTGCGTTGCTTTACCTCGGTGATGACATTTTCAAAATCAGTGTCCCAGAACTGAAGCGCTTGCTCAAGCTCGCGCAGCAGAGCGATGGCCAGCACAGTGCGATCCAGCATTTGACCGTCTGACTCCAGCCGCAGTGAGGTCGCGCTCTCGCGCAGTTCAATGGGGAAAGTCACGCTGTTGATATTCATTCCGGCCCCCAGCACCAGGAATGGTCCGGTCGGCGACGTGAACATTTCGGCAAGAATGCCGCAGAATTTTTTTTTGCCCAGCAAGAGATCATTCGGCCATTTGATCTGCGGTGTGAATGGGGAGGTGCTCTCCACTCCTCGCGACAAACCCAGCGCGGCCAGCGTGGCAAGACGCGAGAATTTCTCGATGCCTACCACTGGCCGGAGCAGGATGGAGAAGAGCAAATCGTGCCTTGGCTCCGCGCTCCAGCGGTTCTCCCGTCGTCCCCGGCCCGCAGTCTGTGATTCCGCGAAGACCACGAGACCGTCCGGATGCCCCGCAAATCCTAGTACGCGGACGTGGTCGCTGGTGGACGCCAGTTCCTCATGCACCTGCACGTCAGTGCCAATCGCATGACCAGCCAGCGCCGCGCGGATGCGGCGGACGTCGAGTGGCGGGGCGGAGCTGGGCGTGACCATCTGGGAATGCGGCTGATAGCAAATGGCTGATAGTCGATAGAGTGAGAGTGACGAGATGGCGGATTCACTGGGTGCTTGCACTCCGCTTCATCCTATCAGCGATCAGCGATCAGCTATCAACTTCAGAATGGAGCGCTTGCGCAAACTCGAATCCAGCGGACATTTGCCGCTTCATGGCAGTTAAATTTCTCATTGCCGATGATTACAGCGCGCACCAGAAGCTGATGGCAAACATCATTCAGTTTCTCGGCGGAGCCATGCGTTACGCTGCGACTGGACACGAGGCCATGCACTTGGCGCAGACCGAGGAATTCGATGTGGTGTTGATGGATTTGCAAATGCCTGGACTGGGAGGAGTCGCGGCCGCCGATCGTCTCATTCACGGGTGGAGCGAGCACACTCATCGACCGCGCATCATTGCGGTGACTGCGGACAACACGCCGGAACGCCGTGCGCTCTGCCGCGCGGTCGGCATGGATGGTTTCATCACGAAACCCTACGAAGCCACGCTGCTCAAGGCAGCGTTGCAGCAGGTCATCATGTTCGGCCATTGTTGGAACGACGGTAATCCTGATCGCACGTTGGATATGAAGCGGTTTCTCAAAGCCGCTGCTGCTTGGGATTTTGCAGCATGGGCTGAAGCTGCACCCGAAGCATTGCGCGGCGCAGCCACAGATGCCGAGGGTCTCGTCGAGCTTCAGCAGCAAGCCCACACCTTTGGCTTGTTGTCGCTGGAGCGATCGCTTGAAGCGTTCGCCAGCTCAGATGATTCAGTCGTCATCGAAGCCGCGATGTCCGATTTGCGGCTGGGCATCACCGCCGGTCAGGAAGCTATGAGCATGACGCGAGATGAGTCGCTGGCTGCGGCGTAGGGATAGGTGCGGGAGACTAAGATGTCTTCCCATTAAGTCACAAGTCACTGATCGTGGTTGGCATGTTGCAGTCTGAAGTCTCAACGTCAATATTCGACAATGCGTGCGGTTATCCGAAAGGCAGACTATAAAGCCGAAGCCGACAAGATTGCGGCAGAACGCGGCGGACTTTGCCGGAGCGAGTCGGTGCCAACATTGGAAGGGTGTGTTCGGTGGCAATGCGCCAATGCGGAACACCCGAACTGGCTTGCCTCGTTGAAAAATGTCAGGGGTAATGCGAGAAAACCAAAAGGCACGTGGTGTCCTACATGCGGAAGTATTGCGAGGACCAGTTCCAACAGGGTTACCCAAGGCACTTCAAAATCCTCACTGAGGAAAATCGAAGCAGACTTCATCGCATTGCAGCGTGGCGGGTGGTGCCTCAGTGAGGAAGTCCCAAATGTCCTGACAAAGCTTCGTTGGAAGTGCATGGTTCCAAATCATACTGCATGGGAGGCGTGCCTCTCTCGAGTCAAGGGGAGCTCCCGTCGAAAAGGGACATGGTGCCTGGAGTGCTTCAAGGCCGAGAGGCGATTCAGCCAAGCTCAAGTGCGCAAGGCCCTGGAAAAGAGGGGCGTCTTGCTCAAGAGCATCTACGACGGTTCCGAGAACCCAATTCAATGCGAGTGTGTTCAATGTGGCCACCAATGGTCAGACACTTGGGTCAACATCGCGCAACGCAGGCACTCATGCCCTAGCTGCGAGAAGCGGGTGCGCGGCCAGAACCGAAAGCTGCCTCTCGATCAGGTGCGGGCATTTCTCGAGTCGCGTGACATCGAGCTTCTTTCCAAGGAATACGCGAATAATCACACCAAGCTACACGTCCGCTTCAAACGCTGCAAGCATGATGGCTGGATGACTTTTAATGACCTTCAAGGAGGCCACGGTTGCGCAAGATGCAGTGCTCTGTTCCGCGAGCGACAATGCAAATACGCACTCGAGACTCTATTTGGAATGAAGTTCACAAAGTATCGACCACGCGATCTCCGCGGAGTGGGAGGCAGACCCTTGGAGTTCGATGTCTACAACGCCGAATTGAAACTTGCTCTCGAACACAACGGGCCGCATCACTATGCTCCGCAAGAGCCTTGGGGTGGTCAAAAAGCCTTTGAAAAGATGTTGGAGCATGACCACCGAAAACGAGAATATTGCGCGCGTGAGGGTATAACATTCATTGAAATACGCGAGCTCGGAGAAGTCACTCCACCGGCGGACTTGAGGCGCATTATCAAAGAAGCATGCATTGCTGGTGGTGTGCCGCTGCCGTCGGATTATGACGACATCAAGCTCGACTTTTTCGGTGGCGATATTCCTTCTACGAGAGAAGGAATGTGGGGTCGCATATTAAAGCGGGCGGCAGATGCAGGATACACACTCATTACAAAGGAATACACAAGACTCGACCAAAGGATTGAGCTGGTTTGTCCGAATGGGCATCACTGGAAACCCAGTGCACATACTTTAATTTATTCAAAAAATCTCTGTCAGGTATGCAAGTTCGAAAGAGAACAAAGACCCGTGGTCGTGTTCCCTCTCAGTGAATCCGCCGCTGAAAGGTTCACCCGATCTGGCCTATTATTTGAGACAATGAATGCAGCGGCAAAATGGGTGGGTGGACAACCCTCGCAAGTGCGTTCCGTCGCGGGTGGAAAACTCCCATCGATCAAAGGCTGTGGTGTGGCTGCAATTACACGAGAACAAGCCGCAATTTTCAAGCGGGATGCTTCAGAGCTGTCCGCATTCTGCTCGGAGCGCATTGCATTCTCACGATGGAGGGCTGGGGCACCGCGAATAAGTCGCTTGAGTGATTGATGAACAATTATAACAACAGGATATTTTGGTCGAATCAATGACCCTTGGTCAGATGCCGTTCAATCGCACTCACCAGTCCCGGAATGCTGTGCTCCTTGGCCTCGATGTCAACTCGAAGACCGCGATCCTTCAGCGTCTTTGATGTGATGGGACCGATGCTGGCGATCTTGATCTTGTCGGGCAACGGCAGCTTCAAATCGAGGAAGTGCTCCACCGTGGATGAACGGGTGACGGTGAGCACATCCGCGCCGTCATCTTTGAAGCGGATGAAGGCGTCACTGTTTTCTTCGGTCTCAGGGACGGTGCGGTAGGCGAGAGCCTCGTCCACAATCGCGCCCATGCCAGTGAGTTCATTAGCGATGACTTCGCGCGTCGGCT
>JAIOQF010000226.1 GCA_021413535.1 Verrucomicrobiota bacterium | reverse complement strand
TCTGGAACACCGATCACAAGATGATCGCCCTCCAGTTCCTCTGGTCGGCCACCTTGTTCCTTGTCTTGGGTGGCGCCATGGCGATCGCGATGCGCTGGCAGCTTGCCTTCCCCGGTCATCCGGTCCCAATCATCGGGCATCTGCTTCCCCACGGCATCGTGAACGACGACGGGGCGATCATTCCGAGCGGCTACAACGTGCTGGTCACCATGCACGGAACAATTCTCGTCTTCTTCGTCGCGATGCCGCTTCTCATCGGGGTTTTCGGCAATTTCCTCATTCCTCTCAAGATCGGGGCGGGAGATATGGCCTTCCCGGCTCTGAACGAATTGAGCTACTGGCTCTTTGCTCTTTCCGGCATGGTCATGATGGCTTCTTTCTGGGTGCCGGGAGGTGCCCCCGGAACGGGATGGACGGCCTATGCGCCGCTCAGCAGCTTTGCCCCCTACAACCAGACCCCGATGGGGCAGACGTTCTGGTGTACGGCACTCTTTATCAATGGCCTCTCCTCGATCACCGGTGCCGTGAACTACATCACGACCGTGATCACCATGCGCGCTCCCGGCATGACGATGTTCCGGATGCCGCTGCCAGTCTGGGCAATTTTTCTCACGGCCATCCTCCTAATCCTTGCAATTCCGGTCCTGTCGGCCGCTGCAGCGCTCATCATATTCGACCTCAACTTCGGCACCACCTTCTTCAAGCCGTCTGGTTACGGGCAGCCGCTTCTCTGGCAGCATCTCTTCTGGTTCTTCGGTCATCCCGAGGTCTACATCCTGATTCTTCCTGCCATGGGTCTTACTTCCGAAATTCTCTCGGTCTTTTCCCGCAAGCCGGTCTTCGGATACAAGGCAATGGTCTGGGCCATGATCTCCATCGGGTTCCTCGGTTTCATCGTCTGGGGTCACCACATGTACGTCAGCGGCATGAACCTAACACTCAGCGCGGCCTTCTCCGTCTCGACGATGGTCATTGCGGTTCCGAGCGCGATCAAAACCTTCAACTGGATGGGTACTATCTGGCGCGGATCAATCCACTATACTGTGCCGATGGCTTTTTCAGTTTCGTTCGTGTCCATGTTCGTCATCGGCGGCCTCAGCGGCATCTTCATGGCCTCCACGCCGGTGGATCTCTTCGTCCACCACACCTACTTCATCGTCGCCCACTTCCACTACGTTCTCTTCGGGGGCAGCATGTTCGCGATCTTTGCAGCCGTCTACTTCTGGTTCCCGAAGATGTCCGGACGGATGTTCAACAATACCTTGGGCTGGATCCATTTCTGGATGACCTTGGTCTTCTTTAACCTGACCTTCTTCCCGATGCACAACCTCGGCCTCGGAGGCATGATGCGCCGCATCGCCGACCCCACCGTTTACGACTGCCTGCGTCAACTGCAACCGCTGAATGTTGTCTGCACTATTGGGGCCATGGGCCTCGGTTTGGCCACGATTCCCTTCATTGTGAACATTGTCTGGAGCATGTTCAACGGGCCGAAGGCTCCTGCGAATCCTTGGAACTCCACCACCCTTGAGTGGACGGTCTCTCATCCAATCCCGCATGGGAATTTCGCGGTGATTCCAACGGTGTATCATGGTCCTTACGAGTACAGTGTGCCCGGACTGGAGAAAGATTACCTGCCACAGAACGAGAAGGCCCCAGCTCACATCACGCTCGAGGCTCATTAGGCCGCCGTGGGCCGACCGATCGTGATGCGCGGAGAATTCACCTGCGACGACTCTGGAGTTCGAGTCATTACTGCCCCGGTGCCATGGGTTCACCGGATTGCTTGGATTGTCGCGACAGCAACATTCCTGCTGATTGTCGTCGGGGGATTGGTGACCTCCAAGGGGGTGGGAATGTCCGTTCCCGATTGGCCGACCACTTACGGCTACAATATGTTTCTTTTTCCCTACTCCAAGTGGGTGGGTGGGATCTTCTGGGAGCATTCGCACCGGCTCATCGCATCTGGGGTAGGCCTGCTCACACTCATCCTCGCCGGGGCTACCTTCCTGAAGGATCGACGTGGCTGGGTACGTTGGCTTGCTGTGATGGCAGTCCTTGCCGTGACGATACAGGGAGTGCTCGGAGGTCTCCGCGTGACGCTCTACAAAGATCAGATCGGCATCTTTCACACCGCGCTAGCTCAGAGCTTCTTTGGTCTTCTTTTGATTTTCATCGCGATCACTGGAAGGGGATTTCTTCGTGGCACTTGGTTTGCGGATCGAACCGCAGCGTCGCTTCGTTGGCTGGTGCTGGCTGGACTCGCACTGACATATTTTCAGATCGCGGTCGCCGCAACGATTCGCCACCAGCACGCGCCACTTGCGATCTGTGACTTCCCCTCAGCTTATGGTCAGCTCATTCCAGCAACTGACCCAACCGCCTTAAAAGTTATTAATGCCCAGCGTCAGGTGGATAAAATAGCGCCTGTCACAGCGGGGCAGATCTACCTTCAGCTTGTTCATCGCGCAGGAGCCGTTGTCCTCTTACTGATCGTAATCGCCACAGCAATTCTCTCAATCAAGAAGACGCCACTTGGTCACTGGCTACGCGCATGGAGCTTGGTGTGGGTGGGGGCAATCCTCCTGCAGATTCTCCTCGGCGCCATCACAATCTGGTCGAACAAGGCAGCCGATATAGCAACCTCCCACATGGCGCTTGGCGCTCTGCTCACGGGGTATGCCATCCTGTTCACTTTCCGGCTTTTCTGCGCAGCCTCGGATTCCAAGGCAAAGGAAATCAGTGGATTAATGGAATCAAAGGCATCTAAGAAAATGAAGGTGGTGGCCGCATGAGTAATCAGGACAGAGCCTTGAGTGAAACGGCTAAGCCTGCAGGCTTGATTTCTGATCTCAGTGAGCTTTCTAAGGCCCGCCTCTCGTTCCTCGTCCTACTAACGACTCTAGTGGGTTTCCTGCTAGGTTGGCGCGGCCCGATGGACTACACGCTGCTAACGGCTACCCTGCTCGGCACAGCGCTGAGCGCGGCCGGCGCCTCGGCTCTCAATCAGTGGTTGGAGCGTGATCTCGATGCCTTGATGCCTCGTACGGCGGACAGGCCCCTTCCTGCACGGAGAATGCACCCTGCCGACGCCCTGCTCTTTGGTCTTCTCTGCAGTGCGAGTGGGGTCGCGGTCTTGGTTTTTTTGGTAAATCCCCTGACTGCCTTCCTCGCGGGGCTGACCATTGCGATCTACGCGCTGGATCCTCTTTCTGATCCTCTGGTTCTGGCAGATGCCCCATTTTCTTGCGATCGCCTGGCTCTACCGTGATCAATACGCCGCCGCTGGGTTCAAGATGCTCAGCACGCGTGATCCCGAAGGGTGGGCCACCGGATGGCAAGCCTTGATCTACGCTGCGGCTCTTCTGGCCGTGTCGCTCCTGCCCGGTATGGTCGGAATGGCTTCGCCCTATTATTTCTTTGCGGCATTGGCCTTGGGTGCCGCCATGATGTTCTTGGCAGCTGATTTTCTGCGGACGCGAACCAAGGCCTCGGCACGACGGCTTTTCTTTGCCTCTATCCTCTATCTTCCCTTGCTCTTGGGAGCCCTCATCGCCTTTTCACAGGCATCCGACGCATGACACCTCCCAAAAACCGCAAGAGTCAGATTGCAGTGCTCGTCGGCCTGATTATTTTTGCGCTCGCCCTATGCGCGCTGGTCGTGGTCATGATGTTGCTACGCGGTCCAGCCGTGTCGTATTGATTACACCATCATTTCTTTCAGATGAACAACGCCGCTTATAATAACGCCTCGATCTTCCACGCCCCCACGGCCCCGGAAGCAACAGAGCATGACCATCATGCCGCGCCTCCGACACCACCTGCCACGTGCAAGCTGGGCATGTGCATTTTCCTCTGTTCAGAGGCGCTGCTTTTCAGCGGACTGATCACCGCATACCTCGTGCTTCGGCAGGCGGCGGGATCCTGGCCCCCGAACTTCGGGGATGGCATCGAGCTTCCCCCGATGCCGAAACTTCTGACCGGCATCAACACGGTGATCCTAGTGTCCAGTTCCTTTGTCTATCACTTTGCCGAAGTGGCGGTGAAAAAAGGGAAATCCGGTGCGGGATGGATGCTCCTTTCCGCGCTGATGGGAGCAACATTTGTCGGCATCCAGTGCATCGAGTGGACGGAGCTCTACCATGAGGGCCTCTGGTTCAACAAGGGTGGCGTCTACGGCTCCACTTTCTTCACGCTCACGGGATTCCACGGCGCCCATGTCTGCATTGGCGTTCTCCTGATCCTCTGGTGCTTTTTTCTTCAGGTGACCAAGGGGACCTTTACGGCAAAGCGTCATGTCGCCCTCGAAAACGTCGGCCTCTACTGGCACTTCGTGGACGTGGTCTGGGTTCTCCTCTATACGATTCTCTATCTCATCTGATTTTCAGAACTCATTGGGAGCCTTGTGACAGAGAAGTCAACGAACGAGAGGGGATCTTTACCCAAGAGGCTTCCCTTTCTGGCATGGGTCATCGCGTTTTTGGTGGCTGGCCTCCTGATTGCTGGAGCGAACCGACTCTTCAGGGGCTCCGAGAGGAAGACGACTGATGCGAATTTAGTGATCGGCACTGTTCCCGACTTTCAGTTCACGACCCAGGATGGAAGTATGCTCTCGAAGGCCGACCTGCTTGGGAAAGTGTGGGTGGTCGATTTCTTTTTTACCCGCTGTCCCGGACCCTGCCCCGTGATGTCCTCACGGATGGCTGAGATCTCCAAGGAGCTTAAGAAGGCCAGGGATGTGCGCCTTGTTTCCGTTTCCATTGATCCAGAAAACGACACTCCCTCTGTCCTCTCGGCGTATGCCAAGCGTCTGAATGCCGACCCGAGCCGATGGAGCTTCCTGACCGGACCGAAAAAAGAGATCGATGC
>JAIOQF010000084.1 GCA_021413535.1 Verrucomicrobiota bacterium | reverse complement strand
CCACCGATGTTTGACATCGGCATCATGTAACGCATGTCGACGCCTTTTTCCTGAAGCATCCCGGCAATATAGACGGACTCGCCTGTCATGACGATCTCGCCACTTGCTGCAAGGCTGGGTGGATTTGGGTGATGTAAAATGGAATGGTGAAACGAAACGACTCAGTGGCACCGCCAATGTCATCGGTGGAGAGCCGTTCAAGATCGTTGTGGCAAACAACGGCCAAAAACCAACTTCCGTCAGTGCCGAAGCCGCAACAGCAAAATTCGAAGCCGTCGGTTCTGGTGATCTCACTGCTATCGTTCTCGAACGCCCCACTACTGGCACCGTGACGTGGCAAATGCACTGCCAGTAATATTGAGAAAATATTTTAGGACGATGCGAGAATGGTTGGATTCCCGTGAATAAATGAGGTAATAAGATCTACGCCATGTCAGAAACCATTCTTGTCGAAGGTCTGAGCAACGCGGAGTTCTTTGAACGCCACGCGGCACCGGGTCGTATCGGGCTTTTCGGGGGACCGGAATTGATTAATCGCATGATCAACCGCGCGCAGCGGCACCTGACTGATGATCATGCTTGGAGTCGCTGGTCGCATGCTTTTATCTTTCAGGGGCGCCGACACGGTGGACATCATTGGGTGATCGAGTCCGACCTGGATCTTCATCGCAAACACATCCGGCTGGGCGTTCAGGAAAATCGGATCACGAAATATCACGACGATGAGAAGACAACGGCACTGGCCATTCTCGACTTCGGACTAACGCCTGAGCAGATCGACCGTCTGCTTGCGGCTGCTCTGGAGCAGGTGGCGCAGCGCACGCGATATTCTCTAAGTGAACTGGCAGGCACCGCGTGGGCGTTGCGGCATCCCGAATGGCGGCCACGGACAAATCTGCTGGCGCGTGATCATGCGTTCTTTTGCTCGGCATTCGTGCGGCATGTGTATGCCGAGGCGGGCGTCGACCTCGTTCCCAGCGTCAACGAAAAGAACACGGCCCCTGAGCACATCGCGTGCACGAAGTTGCCCCACACAAAATGGCTGCTGGTGCGCGGGGAGCTGCCCGCCAGCCGCGGGCTGATCAAGCGGGTAAAAACGCGGTTGAAGAAACGCGACTGAAGGTGAGGGGTCATGGGTCACGTCCCGCGGCAGTCCGCTGATGATGATTGAGGGCGGGACGCACCAGCAGGCAGCGCATTTGCCTCGCAGATTTCATCTGAAGTAGTTGACGGCTTTATTCAGAAAGAACATGAGTCATGGCTCCGTAACCCTGCGCTCCATTTCCATTCATCCATGAAAAACTCCCGTATCACAACCTGCGTCGCTGTCTTGCTCCTTTCTCCCGCTCTGATGGCGGAGCCGCTTTCTACACCGATCACGGCACCGGCTGGGTTCAAAGTCGAGCAACTCTACACCGTGCCCAAGGATCAGCAGGGTTCATGGGTGGCTATGACAGTGGACAAAAAGGGCCGGATTCTTTGTGGCGATCAATATGGCGGCATTTATCGTCTGACCCAGCCGCCCATCGGTTCAACAGCCGCCGCCAAGGTGGAGCGGCTGGATGTGAAAATAGGTGGCGCGCATGGACTGTTGTATGCGCATGATTCGTTATACGTCATGCTCGACGAAGGCAGCGCACCCGAGGCCAAGGGCATGAAGCAGGGGATCTATCGCCTCAAGGACAAGGACGGTGATGATAACTTTGGCGAGCCTGAGTTGCTCAGCTCCTTTGCCGGAAGCGGTGAACACGGGCCGCATTCGATCCAGCTATCTCCCGATGGGAAAAGCATCTATTTCAACTGCGGCAATCACACCAAGCTGCCGGACAATCTCAGCAGTTCTCGCGCCGCCATGAAATCCTGGGATGAAGACCACATCCTGCCTCGCATGTGGGACGCCCGCGGTCATGCGCGCGGCATCCTCGCACCCGGCGGCTATATCTGCAAAATGGATCCCGATGGCAAGAAGGTCGAGCTGTTCTGCTCCGGTTTCCGCAACGAATTCGACTTCGCCTTTGACGCTAACGGCGAGATGTTCGCCTATGACGCGGATATGGAGTGGGACATTGGCGCGCCATGGTATCGCCCCACCCGCATCAACCATTGCGTGAGCGGCGGCGAATACGGCTGGCGCAGCGGCAGCGGCAAATGGCCCGCTTATTATGAAGACAGCCTGCCCGCCGTCGTGGACATCGGCCCCGGCTCGCCCACCGGAGTGACCTTCGGCACCGGCGCGAAGTTCCCTGCGAAGTATCAGCGCGCGCTCTTTGGCAACGACTGGACCTACGGCACGATGTATGCCGTCCACATGGAGCCCAGCGGCGCAGGCTTCAAGGCAGTGAAGGAAGAGTTCATTTTCGGCAAGCCGCTTCCGCTCACGGATGTCATTATCAATCCCTATGACGGCGCGATGTATTTCGCCATCGGCGGCCGCCGCACGCAGAGCGCGGTGTATCGCGTGACTTATCAAGGCCAGGAGAGCACTGCGAAAGCTCCGCCTGTGGCGCTGGGAGGTGCATTCGCGGCCCGAGCAGAATTGGAGCAGCTTCATCAAATCGCACCTAGTGCGGAAGCGACGGCCAAGGCGCTGAAGTTCATCGGTGATAAAGACAGAAACCTGCGCTTCGCCGCGCGCACTGCGCTGGAGCGTCAACCGTTGGCAGCGTGGGGCGAGAAGGCGCTGGCACAAACAGAGCCGCAGGCCCTCATCGAATCAATGATCGCGCTCGCCCGCATGGGTCGCACAGAGCAGCACGTCGCCATGTCGGTCGCAGTCCCCGAAGAACCGAAGCAGCCCGCACCGGGAAAAAAGGGCGCTCAGCCAAAAAAACCAGCGGGAGGAAGTTCTTCTCCCGGTGTCGGCCCCACGAACCTGGCCGATGGCAAATTGCAGGCGCGCATTCTCGCAGCGCTCGATAAACTCGAATTCAACTCGCTCAGTCTCGATCTTCAGCTTCAGCTTGTCCGTGCTTATCAGCTGGCGTTCACGCGCCTTGGCAAACCAGACGCTGCCGCTTGCGCAAAGACCGCTGCGCATCTTGATCCGCTCTATCCGGCGAAGGACGCTTTGCTGAACCGCGAGCTTTGCCAGCTTCTCATTTTCCTCGACTCGAAAAGTGTCGCCGCTAAAACGCTCGGCCTTATGGCTACCGCGCGCGATGACGACGAATCTCTCGCCACCGATGCTCTGCTGGAGCGCAACACTCAATACGGCAGGGCTGCGCTCGATACGCATCAGAGCCGCCCCAACCGCCAGCAGATGGCCTACATGTTCTCACTGCGAAATTGCACCGCCGGATGGACGCCTGAACTGCGCCAGACCTATTTCTCATGGTTCCCTCGCACCAGTTCCTGGAAGGGCGGCAACAGCTTCAAGGGCTTCATTGAAAACACTCGCAAGGAAGCACTCGCAAATTTTGCACCAAAAGACGAACTGGCCCAGCTCGATGCCATCTCCAGCAAAGTGGAAAATGTCATTCCCGCCAACATCACTCCACCGAAGGGACCGGGCCGGGCCTATACCACAGACGATGTTGTCAAAATTGCCCAGGGCGGCTTGCAAGGTCGTGACTTCGCCAGTGGCAAAAATCTCTTCAGCGCCGTGATGTGCGCTGCGTGTCACAACTTCGCCGGCAGTGGCGGCAGCATCGGCCCCGACATCACCGGTGCCGGCAACCGTTACACCATTCGCGATCTCGTGGAAAATCTCACCGAGCCCAGCAAGGTCATCAGCGATCAATACGGTTCTCATCAGATTGAGAAGACCGACGGCAGCATCGTGGTCGGTCGCATCATCAGTGAAGAAGGCGGCAAGGTGAATGTCATGACCAATCCCTTCGCGCCGAACTTCACCGTCCCGATTGATGCCAGACAAATCAAGAGCAAGAAGGACTACCCCGTAAGCATGATGCCCCCCGGCCTCATCAATTCGTTGAATGAAAATGAACTCAAAGATCTTCTCGCCTTCCTCCTCAGCGGGGGAAATGAGAAGGACAAGATGTTCAGTAAGTGAGGTTGCCGCAGCGGCTCAGTTAAGCGTCTCGTGACTTCGTGAGTTGCAGCCGCTTGCGTTTTGAACTTCCATCCATCGACTTGATTCAGCCCACCATCACGAGACATGATCCAGAATGCTGCCAGTGGTTTCGCCCTTGGTAAGGACGAAGCGATCAAACCGGAAACACCCGAGGTCAACTCCCGGTGGACCTTCCAGTGCGTGCGGGGAAAAGAAGGGCTGAAGTCTTTGGAGGAATCATGGCAATCACTGGCGGACTCCGATCCCCAACTGGCCTTTTATCAATGCCCTGCTTGGGCGCACGCTTATCTGGAGCACCTGGCTCCACAGTCCGAAGAAATCATCTTCATCACCGGATGGCGGAATCAGAATCTCAGACTGGTCCTCCCGCTGGAGTGCGTGGGCTCGGAACTGCTGGATCGCTTTCCTGAACCATTGGCCTTGCAACGCAACTTGGAAGGCAGCGCCTGGCTGCCCTGCGACCGCAGTTATGCCGACCTGCTCAAAGGAGCCAGCGCCAACCATCGCAGCAATCTGGTGCGAGGCCAGAAGCGCGCCGCCAAACTCGGTTCCATGCGTTACGATAGCTTTTCCCAACCAGACCAACTAAAGACTGCGATGCTTCATTTTCTAAGCATCGAAGCCTCAGGCTGGAAAGGCGCTCAAGGCGGCGCCGTGGCTTGCAAGCCTGAACTTGTGGCCTTTTACTCAACCCTCTGTGCCAGCTTGGGCTCTCAGGGCCGTTGCGAAATCGACCTGCTCTGGCTGGAGTCAGATCCCATCGCCTCGATCTTTTGGTTTCGAACTGGCGGTGTGCTCCACCTGCAAAAAATCGCCTATCTCGAAAAATTGAGCGAACTGGGTCCAGGCAGATTGATCATGGCGGAAGCGCTCCAGCGCGCCTGTGCCGATTCCGCGCTGCGCCGGATTAATTTCATCACCCGTTGCCCTTGGGCCGATGGCTGGCGAACGGAAATTGCACCGGTTCGCGATTGGACGATCTATCCAAACACCTGGATCGGCCGGGTGGTTTTTACACTGGAGCGCGTCAAGATTTCCTTCAAACAACGTCTTCGTTCCTTGCTGAAAAAACGGCTGGCAGATTATTTATGTTACGAAGCCCTCTGGGAACTTCCGGCTGATCTGTTTCAAGCCGGCAGCATGTTGTGAGGCGGATGCCTGAAAGGCAGATAGACTGGAAGTCCGAAATATTCGCACTGTTAGTCGTTACAATTCCGTGTAGTGGGGTAGCATTATGAAATTGGCTATCGCTACTTTTCTTTTCGCGGCCCTGCTGGAATGCAGCGGCATATGCCTGGCGCAGAATCCTTATGAACTGCCAGACGGTCTTTATTCGGAGATCACGACTGAGGCTGGAGTGGTGGTGTGCGAATTGTTTTACAAGCAGGCGCCCATGACGGTGATCAATCATGTTTGTCTGGCGGAAGGTTTGCTGGGTCCAAAGGAGAAACGCGGCCATCCATTTTACGACGGTCTGACTTGGTGCCGGGTGGTTCCTGGTCTGGTGGTTCAAGGGGGCGATCCTCTAGGAACTGGCGAAGGCGATGCGGGCTATTTGTTCCCCGACGAAATCGTGCCGGGTCTGCGCCACGATGCCATGGGCACTTTGCAGATGGGCAACGACGGTCCGGATACCAACGGGTCGCAGTTTTGCCTGATGCTCAGCGCCCAGCAGCGTCTGAACTATCAGCACAATGTTTTCGGACGGGTGGTGCGTGGCATGGACCTGCTGCCGAAGATTAAACAAGGCGACATCATGAAGGTGAAAATTCTGCGGCTGGGTGCCGAGGCGAAGGCGTTTCGCGCGGACGAAGCGCGCTTCCAGGAACTCGTTTCCAAGGCCACTCACTACAACGGCCCAAGGGAGCCTGGTCCCGATGCGCCGTTTGATGATCCGGACAAAATTCTTCCGACCGAATGGGAGCGTGCGAAAAATTTCAATTACAAGCTGGTCAATTTCGAGCGTTTCACCGGCAAGAAGCTTGTGGCGCGCATCTTATCCAAGCTTCCCGCGGAAGCATCTGGAGACAAGCTGGCTGGCTATCTGACATCGGAAGCGCAACGGCTCGGCGTGAAAACGCATGGCGCACTGGCGCTCTATGTCGCCAATGATGACCAGTGGCACATCCGTATCGGTGATGCGTCAGTGGCGCACTTCCTGCAAACCAATGCAGTCGGTGAAAAGGCACCGCCCGCCGCTTCAGTGGACGATGCTTTGAAAAGCCTGCTCGCTGCCGCCAAGGAGCGCTCTGCTCAGAACATTGCGACGATGACCGCACGTCTCGCGGCTGACGATCCGATGACCGATGCGCGGCGCATCAAGCTCAAGGTCGACGCGGTGATCGACGGACTGATTTACAAATTGGAAGGGGAGTAGTCGCGCATCTGACTCCGCATTGCGACGAGACTATCTATCTGCGTTCTTGCTCTGCTCCTTGCCGATCTTTTCCTGCAATTCCTTCAGTTTAGTCTCACGCCGTTCGAGGGAGTGTTCCTGAGACGTCATGCCCTGCTCCTTTACCATCGCGATCAGCTCGCTGAGCACGCCACGATAGGCACCGATGGCAAAGACATCTCCGCCGGGCTCCTTGTGCTTTTGCTCGAACGTGGAGATGATATCGCGCACGGACGTTGGGCCTTTGTTACTTTTTTTGCCCCACTCGTAGTAACGCTTCGCGATTTTCCGGAAAGCGACGACTTCGTCTCCTTTGGTGCGCATGGCCTCGCGGTAGATGCGGCCGATCTTGTCGGCGTCTCCTGAAGCCTCAGCGAGTTCAGTTTCTTGGAAAACGCCGTCGAGGATCAGATCGGTGCGTTCCTGATCCTTGATGCCCATGCGGGCGGTGTTCCGGTGCACGAGTTTACGGGCGGTCTCGTAGTCCCCCTGCGAGGAAACATACTCGGCCTCAATTTTGTCGATTTGCTGGATCACGTCAGACCAGCCGTGGAAAGTCGTGCGCATCTTTGCGATTTCACGCTGCCAGTCTTCGGCCTTGATCTTGGCGGCGCGCAGGGCGGCAAGTTTTTCAAACCAGGCGTCGAGGTGCTTGGGGGTGATCTTCAGTGCGACGTCGAGAGTGACAGACGCAAGGTCATCGCGTTTGGCGCTGACGAACACCTTTGCCAGTGCGACGAGCTGTGCACTCTTCGCATAGCCATCGGTGCGGCGGATGGGATCGGCGAACATTTTCAACTCGTGTTCCTTGATGGTCTCGTGCGTCTGCGGATCGGTGGTGCTGCCCGCGGCGTAGTTGTCCGAGTATCTTCCGGTGGTGAGATTCCATTCATTGCGCAAGGCTTTGTAGCCGAACCAGGCATGACCGCCTCGGTCGCCCACGCCACTGATCACCATGGCGGGGATGCCATTGGCCTTGGCCGTGATCGCAGCGAAATACGCCTGGTCGCCGCAGATGCCGCCTTCTTTCAGAATCTCTGCCAGCGTGTAAGCCTTGTAGGGATTCACGCCCTGCGTCGCGCGATCCATCCGGTAGCGGATCATGCCGTAAGCTTTGCTCCACGACGAGCGGGAAAGCGACATGTGCTTCTGTGCCCACGTCAGTTCGGACTCCGGCACCGGCGCATCGACCACCCAGACGAGATCGCGCGGAGTCATCTCGGCGATGGGAGCCCGGAGCACGCCGCGTTTTGAGCTGTCGCGAAAAAAGCGATAGTGCTGCAAGGCGCTGGCCTCTGTTTCTTTTTCTGACGTTTCAAGCGCGGAGGAAACAGTCGTGGTGCCGAAGATTGCGGGATTGATCCGCACCGGCTCATCGAAAACCAGCGCGCAGGCGATGGCGAGGCTGGAGAATGGCTCGCGTCCATCTTTGTCCGACTTCCAGATTTCCCACCAGGCCTGCATTACTTCGCGCGGTTTGTCCTGCGGCAGGATCGTGTCATCAAATGTCGTGAGGATGGCTGGATGGGCAAAGAGCCAGAGGATGAATTCCTGCCGCTCGGGTTCAGCGCAGATGGAACCCAGCATCGCAGCGCCAATCGCGCGGATAAAACGTTCCTGCGCGAACACCGCTGCTAGTGTGCGCATTTCGAGCATCCGTTCAATCAGTGCAGGACGCGCTATCGAGCTGCCGCTTCCGGCCAGCACGACGAGCGAGTTTTCAAGATCGTCCTGCAAGCGATCCCACCTGCCGTTTTCGCACGTCCATTTTGCGGCGGCGAGCAGCTTCACAAAATCCGGGTCGCCGACTGGGACAGACGGCGAAAGATTCAGAACTGGCACGCCGGGATAGATATCGGCGGACTTTGTGGCCACGGGTGTGGCAACAACTGGCTCGGGAATGATCACCGGCTCGGCAGCCGGAGTTATTTTTACTGGCTCGGGAATCGGGGTGGGGGGATTTTCATTAGCATCCGCAACCGCAGTCGGCTGCGGTGCAGTTTCTGGCTGGATTGCAGCTGGCTTCTTGTTGGTGCTCTCTGCTGCCTCCGTTGTCGCGCGCAAAGGTGACTCAACGCTTGGGCTCATCATCTGCTTCATGACGAAGCTGGCTCCTACAACGAGGAGTGCGGTCACAGCGAGAACGGGTCCGACTGTCGAAGAGGTTGGCGCAGGGGAAGTTAGATACGCGCCTGGAACTGGTGCCATCGGTTTCCGAGGGCGGGGGCCGATCGTGGCCTGCACCACGGGCGCAGCGACGCTGCGCCACTGAATCAGTGCATCGCCGATTTTAATCCACAGATCCGGCGACACAGGAGTGCGCTCTGTGACTTCCTGATCGTCGATGAAAGTGCCATTCGTGCTTCCGAGGTCTTCGATGAAAACCGCATCACTGGTGACCACCAGCCGGGCATGCTGACGGGAGATGCCGTTGATCTGCAACTCAATTGAGCAGCCGGGTTCGCGTCCGATGATGTATTCACCAGGGGCGAAATGACGACGAAAAACCTCCGCGTCGCCTGCGTATCCGATGATCTCGATTTCTTGTTGGAGCATACGGGCCAGTGAATGAATCGGGGATGATACAATGTCCCATGTGCATGGCTAGAACATTGTTGATAGGCATGCGTTCAAGACTCCGCTTAACCGCTGTCGCGGCTGCCTCGCGATAGCCTTCATGGTTTCAAGGGAGCGCGGACACTCCTGTCCGCATCTCATTATTTTGGCGGCCCCGCCGCGAAGATGAGCGGATAGCGGACAAGAGTGTCCACGCTCCCAAATTATGCCAAGTCGCCAAATTCGGCCTTCAAATGGCTGAGAGCTGC
>JAIOQF010000225.1 GCA_021413535.1 Verrucomicrobiota bacterium | reverse complement strand
TATTACTACGCGATGTTCTTCTGCAACGTCATATCGCCGCAGATTTTCTGGTTCAAAAAAGCACGCAACAGCCTGGTCTGGGTCATGATCGTCTCCATGTTCGTCAACGCGGGCATGTGGTATGAACGTTACGTTATCATCGTCACTACGCTGGAGCGCCACTTCATGCCGGGCTCCTGGCGGGTGTTTCACGCGACCTGGGTCGATAACTGGACTTTCATCGGAACATTCGGTTTCTTCCTGATGAACTTCTTGCTCTTCATCCGCTTCCTGCCGGTCATCGCGATCGCTGAAGTCAAAGGCGTGCTGCCGCAGAGCAATCCTCATTTCGATGAACACGCTGAGCGCGGCATCCACGAGCTTCAACCGGATATGATTGCCGATTCCAAGCCCGCAGCGGCTCACTAACTTAATCACCATGTCCAAGACCACCCTTAAACGAGTCCATGGCTACCTCGCTGAATTCAGCGGGGCGGGGGACATCTATCACGCTGCAGAAAAAGTGCGTGACGCCGGTTTCCAGCGCTGGGATGTGCACACGCCGTTCCCGATTCACGGCATCAACGAAGCGATGGGTGTGAAGCGATCCGTTCTTCCATGGTTTGTCTTTTTCGGCGGCGCAACCGGAACGCTCACGGCCTTTCTGCTCGCTTACATCACCCAGTGCTTGATCTATCCAACGGTCGTGCAGTCGAAGCCCGCAAACATCTTCACGACGCCCGCCTTCTTCCCGATCATGTTTGAGCTGACGATTCTGCTGTCGGCTTTCACCACTTTGTTCGTCTGCTTCGCAATGATGGGGTTGCCGCGCTTCAATCATCCGCTGTTCGCCGCGAAGACCTTCAAGAAATTCTCTGACGACGGCTTCTTTCTCTGCATCGAGGCTCGCGACCCCAAATTCCACCAGGCTGAAACCAAGGCTTTCCTGGAAGGTCTGGGCGGGCGGAACATCGAACTCGTGGAGGACGAACTGTAATCTGATCCGGCCATGAAATATTTTTTCCTCAGCTACATCCTGACCGGGATTATCATCGTGAGTTTCGCGGGTTTCCGCGGACACAAATTTGAAGAGCCGCCGTTCCAGATTTTTAATGACATGAAAGTCCAGGCCAAGCTGAAGGCTCAGCAGCCCAGCTCGTTCTTTGAGAATGGGCAGGGGATGCGCAAGCCGGTGGCGGGCACGGTGCCCATGGGCTACGCGGTTCCAAAAAATCCTGCCAGCGCGGGATTCGAGGCTCAGGATTATGAGTTCACCCACGGACCCGGTTATTATTACACTGGGAAAAATGGCGACTTCTACGGCGACGGCTTCCCGAAAGAACTTCAGGTGAATGCCGCTTTTGTGAAGCGCGGACAGGATCGTTACAACATCCATTGCGCGATCTGCCACGGCGCCTCTGGCGACGGCAAGGGCGTGTTCACGAAGTATTCTCCGGTGATCCCCGCAGCGTTGACCAGCGTTGGTTTTGATGATCCATCCAATGCGCTTTATCGTCCTGACGGCAAGATTTACGATACCATCACCAATGGCTTAAACCAGATGGGCTCCTACGGCGCCAACATCGCGGTGCAGGATCGCTGGGCCATCGTGGCCTACGTCCGCACGCTTCAGTTCGCAGCCAAGAACCCGGCCCCCTAATTCCCCAGCATGAGTTCCCACTCCATCACCCTTGACGACCTGCCGCGCGATGGCGAACGCCTCGATCTCGCGAAAGTGTCGAAACTCAATGGCGCGCTGCTAGTCGCAGGCATCGCTGGTCTCGCGGTCTCGGTGCTTTATCTTTTTGGATTCCTCGGCGCGCAGAAACAGGCGGAGTTCGCTTACTCTTGGTTGTTTTCCTTCTTCTTCTTCTTCACGCTGACCAATGGCGGGATTTTCTGGACCATGCTCCAGCATGTTTCCAATTCGGGCTGGAGCATCGCCGTGCGCCGCTTCTTTGAAAACTTGGGGGCCAATGTGAAATGGATGGCCTTCTTCGCACTGCCTTTCATCCTCATTCCCGGTGTGAAAAATGCGCTCTGGGAGTGGATGGTCGAGCTGCAAAAAGCAGGCGGATACGATGGGCTCGTTACGGCTGCGAAAACAGAGCATCATCTCAGCACTTTAGTTGCGAAGTATGGCTATCTCAACGTTCCCTTCTGGACGCTGCGCGCGATTTTTTACTTTGGTTTCCTCGTTGGCATCATCGGCCTGCTCCGCAAGTGGAGCATTCAACAGGATGGCGACGGAGATTTCAAACACACTTTCCGGTCGCGCGCGCTCTGCGCTTTCCCGATGCTGATCTATGCGCTGGCTGTAACTTTCAGCGCCGTGGATTGGGTCATGGCGCTAGACTACACCTGGTTTTCAACCATGTGGGGCGTTTATATTTTCGCTGGCGGCGCTTGGAGCAGCATGGCGCTTTCCATCATCGCGCTGAGTTATGTGCGCAGCCAGGGTTATCTGAAGAAGACCGTGACGATGGAGCACTACCATATCATGGGCAAATTTCAGCTCGTTTTCACGATCTTCTGGGGTTACATCGCCTTCAGCCAGTTCTTCCTGATCTGGTATGCCAACATCACTGAGGAAACGCGCTTCTATCTGCTGCGCAATACCGAAGGTTGGTGGTATCTGAGCAACGCACTCGTTTGGTTTCATTTCGTGGCCACGTTCGTGATTCTCTTGTCCGCAGGCCGGAAGAAAACGCCGAATGTGATGAACTGGGTCTGCGGCTGGATTCTGCTGAATCATCTGGTCGATATCTACTGGCTCATCATTCCCGAGCGCGCACCTTCGCTCACTTCTGGAAGTATTGGTGCAGCCCTCGGCTATCACGGTGACGTGATGCTCTGGCTTCCCGGAGCTTGGATGGGCGATGTAGCTGCATTCGTTGGCATCGGTGGCATCTGCGCCTGGGCTTATCTTCGCCGTCTCGCCAAGGCCAGCCTTTATCCTTGCAAGGATCCGCGCCTGCTCGAATCCATTTCCTGCACTAACTAATCTTCATGTCCGCAACTGCGCCTCATAATCCACCTCGCGGTCCCTTGGTTCTCTTGGGAGTGATCGCGGCATTCGCTAGCTTCGCTGTCATCGCGGCACTCTTGCAAATCTTTTTCGGTGGCAAGCCCGCTGATCCACGGAGCAAGGTGCGCCTCGATAATAAAGAGGAAGTCGCAAAGGCCCAGCTTGACCTGTTGAAAAAATCCGGTCTGGCCGACAATGCCGATGCGGTCATTGCCAAGGCCGTCGAACAGATCGGTCTGCGCAAACTCGAAGCGAGTAAAGTGGTCGTGCCAGGTTCACCAACCGCGATCAAACAGTCCGCTCCGGCACCAACACCAGCTCCAGATCCAGATCCCGCGACTCCACCTGCGGTTGTGCCTGCTCCTGCTGCACCAGCGCCAGCTTCAACTCCGGCACCAACTCCTGCTCCTGAAGCGCCGATTGTTTCACCACCCGCACCAGTCGTGGCTCCAGAACCAGTTACCCCCGATCCCGCCCCCGTTCCGATCACGCCGCCACCGGTTCCGACCGGTTCCGGCACCAACTGATTTTTTGATCTGAAGTTATTATGGAGACCCATCCAAACGCCCTTTCCAGCGACGACAGTCTGCGCCGCGCGGCCATTGACCGCTCGGTGAAATGGCCCGTGCTTTTCTTGTTTGCCAATGCCGCGATGTGGCTGCTGGCCGCGACGCTCATGGGCTTGCTCTCGTCGATCAAACTTTACGCGCCAGAATTTCTCGATGGCGCCTGGCTCTCGTGGCTCAACTACGGTCGCCTCCAGCCCGCGCACATGAACGCGCTGATTTACGGTTGGGCGATGCAGGCCGGTTTAGGTGTGGCCATCTGGCTGGTGGCGCGTCGCACCGGCACGGTGTTGCAGCGCGGCGCGGGCACGCTGGTGACTGCGGGAGTATTTTGGAATATCGGCGTCACCCTCGGAGTGGTGGGAATTTTCAGCGGATCGGGCACTTCGTTGCAGTGGCTGGAGTTTCCTGTTTGGGTCTGGCCGCTGATGCTGACGGCGTTCCTCATGATCGCCTGGCGTCTGGTGGCGATGTTCCTTGCTGCGCCTCGTAGTGAAGGTTTCCAAATCAGCACCTGGTATATCATCGGCGCCTGTTTTTGGTTCCCTTGGATTTATCTGACGGCGAATCTTTATCTCAATTGCTGGTCTCTCAATGCTCCGCTGGGCGCGATCGGTGCCGGGATCAATGCCTGGTATGTCAGCACGCTGATCCTGCTTGTCTTCGCGCCTCTTGGTTTGGGTGCCAGTTATTATTTCATTCCGAAGATCACGGGTCAGCCGATTGCCAGCACTCAGCTAGCGACTCTCGGATTCTGGGGTCTGGCCATCCTCGGCGGCTGGACTGGTTTTCAAAAATACATGGGCGGCCCGCTGCCCGCGTGGATGCCTGCCGTTGGTGGCGCGGCCGCATTGCTGCTGGTGATTCCCGCAGTGATCGTGGCCTTGAATCACCATCTGACCACCAGCGGCCAGCACAGCATGAT
>JAIOQF010000223.1 GCA_021413535.1 Verrucomicrobiota bacterium | reverse complement strand
TCTCGCCGCTCGATGTTTTCATCTCTAGCGTTACCGATTCATCACGCGGCAGCGAGCTCTCGATGGTGAAAGGAATGCGCAGCGGCTTGCCCGCGATGGCAAAGGTCGGCACTTCAAAACTGACCAGTTCCACATCGGGCAGCTTCGATTCTGCACCGACGGGCACTGCGAAGACTGGAGCCCCGCGCATCCGCAGTCGCGTTGCAGCATTCGAAGGCGCGTCGCCGCTGTTCCACGAACCGTCGCTGGTCAGCACCACGGCGGCGAGTCGTGGATACTTCTCCATCGCCAGTAACAAGGCACTGTTGATGTCTGTAGCTTCCTGCGGCGGCTCTTCGGCGGATGAAAATGGTTCGATCACCACGTCCATGCGCGAACGAAGCTTGTCCCACGCAGTGGCATCAGTCAGTGCTTTCACGATCTCCGCGCGCGACTTCGGATCAGCCTTCGGCGCATTCGCATCCAGCACGTCACGCGTATCCATGCTCCGCGAATGATCCCAAAGAACCGCGAGCACAGGCTTGGTGTCCGGCTTGAAAATTTCACGCCACTCTGGCTGATTGAGAGTAATCGCAATGCAGATTGCGATCACCACGCGCAACAATTCCAACCAGCCCGTCACAGCGCGGTAGCCAGTGCGACGCCACGCCATCGCCGCCAGCATCGCGACCGCAAGCACAAACACCACGCTCACGATCAGCGACGCGGGCGTGTGGGTAAATACAAGGGACTGGCTGGTGGACTTCATGCGGAGGTGTTGGACGCGAATGCAGAAGAATTCTCAACGGGAGCAGCTCCGCGCTTCTGCGGCATGCAAAGCAGCGCCTCGCCCACGATGAAAAGCGCCATGGCAATCAAAAACGTGCGCCACACTTCGCTCGTCAGACTGCGGTTGCTTTCCAGCGTATCTTCGACGCGTTCGTAGTCGATCCCTTTGAACAGTCCGTCGAGCGTGACTGAAGTGAGCACCTGCGGATTGTCCTCGGAGGGCGGCCGGTTCAGCGCGACAAGTTTCTCGCCCGATTCCACGACTCCTGCACGCAATGCGAGCGCTGTCGCGGATGGGACCACAGCATCCTTCGCGGCAGACACGGGACGCCACTTCGCCGAGTCATCGCCGAGCACACCCTGCGCGCAGAAGCGCTCCTGAGCTTTACCCAGTCCTCGAGCCCCATCATTCAACGCACGATGGAGCATGGCGAACATCACCACACCGTCGCGAGCCAGACTTGAAGCGGAAGAGCCTGGGAGTGTGCCGAGAAAATACGCGCCGCCGCCGCGCTCAACACTGCTGCGCATGAGCAATGATTGATTTGCACCGACTCGCGCCAACGGAACTCCTTCGCCGGCGATCACACAATTCCGGAGCACTTCGAGTTCGCCCACTGGCAGCGCCGCACCGTCGCGGGTATTAGCCAGCAATCCGGCGTCGTTGCGCCACCATTCGACGTTCTTCGGCTTGTCACCACTGCGTTGCCAGCCAGCCCAGTGCAGACCGAACAACTGCGCATCATCCGCAGCCTCCGATGGCAGAAAGATGATGCTGCGTCCTGCGGCAACGTGGTTCTGCAACTGCGTCGCGGCGATATTATCCGACTTCGGCAGCGGTGCCTGCCAGACGATCAATGCTACGTCATCCCATGGAATTTCCGCCGCATGAGAAACCGCCAGCACCGTGGCCGCATATTTGCGTGTCGGATCTGCCGCTGCAGACAATGCCGCTTTGATCGGCTCCACTACCGTTTCATCATCGGACACAATCACACTGCGCAAGACCGCCGGTTCATCGAAGACGAAGTGACTGATATTATCTGCGGCAAAAGAATCAGCGGGAAGCTCGATGCGACCCCAGCCACGCTTGGTTGCTTTGTCGACCGGCACCGCCTGCGCCTGAAGCAGCAACTGATTCTCTTTCAGTTCCACTTTCAGCACGCTGCTAACTCCGTTCACCACCACCCGAAGTGGAACTTCCACCGGCTGTGGCGAAGCATCACCCTGACGCACCACGCGAATATCGAGCAACAATTCCGCCTTGTCCGCAGTCTCACGCCGCACGACGCGCTCCACTGTCACGCCCAGATTGTCTTTCGCTGGTTGCGGATAACACAGCAGACGAAAGCGCACACCTTGCAGACTCATGAACGCACCGCGCAAAGCCTCCCAGCGTCCGCCATTCGCATCCCAATCACCAGCCTGCATGTCGCTCAACAACCAGACATCCGTGCGCCCGGTCTTGTTTCGCGTGATGTAATCCAGCGCGCCTTGCAGCATGGCAGGAACATCCGCCGTGGTGTCAGTGGCTTCTGTCTGCGGCAAATCCACCAACGCATCCGCCCGCTCCAGTGAGAGTGGCTTGAGATCAGCACTGTCGATCAGCACCAGTCGCGAACGCGTGCCGACGGTATCCTTGATGGCCTTCGCGAGATTGCGCAATCCAAGGGCGCGTTTGCTGACGCCAGTTATCACGTTCTGCTGTTCCATGCTGGCGGAACGATCCACGAGGATCATCACCGTATCTGGCGCGCCACCCGTGAGGCCGAGCCAGCCGCCTGAAAGAGGCCGACTGATGACGAAGATGAGCGCCAGCAGTGCCAGCACTCGGAACGCGAGAATTAGGATCTGGCGCAATCGGGAAAACCCTTTGTTCATCCGCTGGGCCGCGAGCAGGAACATCATCGCCGCCCACTTCACCGTGCGACGGCGATGCAGATGAATCAGATGAATGATCACTGGCAACGCGATCAACGGCAGTGCCCAGAGAAACAGTGTTTCACCGCCTTCCATATCCACGAAGCGCGCGGGCCGGTCGAAATCGAAATCGAGCTCACGTTGATCGAGCAGATGCAGCACCACCACGTCATGCTTGCGGAAACGGAGATGCTGCAAGCCAGGCTTCAACTCCGACGGCGGCACGAACAAATCGGAGATCAAGATTACCAACGCACGCTGGGAAATTTTTTCCGCTGCTTCGTGAATGGATTCGAGCAGCGTGGTCTTTCCGGCCGGCTTCATTTGCGCGATCTGATCCAGCACCAGTCTGAGGTGGGAGGCACCGCGACGCGATGGAATCTCCGTCTTGGCATCACCCACGCTCCAAAAGCCAGTCGCATCACCCTGTTGCGCCGCAAGATAAGCCAATGTGCCGCCGAGCTGACGTGCGTAGTCGAGACGCGTCGCGCCGTCTTCGCCATAGCCCATGGAACCGCTGGCATCGATCAGCAGGCAGAGCCGGAGATTGGTGTCAGCCTCGAACTCTTTAATATAGAAGCGATCCGAGCGGCCCCACATGCGCCAGTCGAGCCGGCGGGTGTCATCGCCGGGAACGTATTTGCGATACTGCGCGAACTCGAGTGACGATCCCCGCACCGGACTGCGGTGCTTGCCAGAGATGTTTCCGATCATCGCCTGCCGCGCATGCAACTGCAGCGCCAGCAAGCGCGAGAGCACGTCGGGATCAAGGAAGTCGCGTTGTTGAGCAGACATGTTTTCCGTGCGCAGAGGTGGCGTTGGTAATTACTTCTCCAACACGGCGCGGTTCCTGTTGTGCGATTTTATTTTGTCATCCTGGCTGAATTTGCCGGTGTCTACATCATAATAGCACTGCCAGTCATGGACATGATTACGGCTGTCCGCGTGGCCTCTCAAGGTAAGCAAGATCGTGTGTGGTTTTTCTTTGAGCCACATCAGTGCATCCACATAAGTGTGGTCAAACCCGAGTTCTCCGCGCACCCCGTTCTGAACGCAAAAATACGCCCACGCATCTCCGCTCACATCCTTGGCCTGTTCATACCGCAAGCCCTCAATCCTCCGATACAGCAGCATGCACGCTTCATTGCTGAGCCGATGATCGTTGATGACCAACCATGTCTCATCGTCTGAAAACAAAACATCAGCACTGCGATAATGCGTGAACAGCAACTCGCGTTTAACAGTGTCCTTTGCAGACACCAGCCAGATATGCCGAGTATCAAAATTATACTTTCCGCCGTCATCCAGGCACTCCTCGACAACCAGCATTCCGCCCCGCGGCGACTTCTCCTGTGCATGAGC
>JAIOQF010000222.1 GCA_021413535.1 Verrucomicrobiota bacterium | reverse complement strand
ATGACTCCAGGAGTCGAATCCGAGCGCTTCGTAGAACTGGGGCACCTTGTGTTGCCGCCCGGCACGATCGAGCGGCAGCAGTTCCCGCAGCAGATCCACCTTGAGGAACGGCAATGAAGACTCCTGCGCAATGAGCCAGTTCAGGAACGGGTTCGAGACTTCAAGGGTCTGGTGGAAGATTTCGCAGGGCCGAGGCAGCGCCTGAAGATGGCGGCGAGCCGCGAGAACAGCGAGCGATGCAGTGGTATTGAGGGGCATGGCGCGACAGGCTTCGGTTTGGTTGAATTCGCTTGTTCGTTGATCCGCGCCAGTTCGGCGACGGAAAGCAAATCCACGCAGGCGATGCGAAAGGAGCGGCAGCGCGGCTCGCTTTCAAGCGGGAACTCATCGTGCGAGATAAAATCAATCACCGCGTCACCTTCCGCTGCATTGATCTCCAGCAGCAGCGACGGCCCAAAGGGCGGCGGAACATGCGAACGGATCGGACGTCCGTTCAGGAAAATCTCCATTACCTGCCGTGCCACCTCGACATCCATTCTAAATGCCAGCCGGAGACGGGCGGCGGCCACTATATCAGTATTGGCGATGCGCAGGCGGCAGCGTTTGCGTGCCCAGCCATCACGGTCGATCCCGACTGGCAGCATGCGGTGCAGCATCCTCAGGCTTTCGGCGCTCGTGGCTTGATCCAGTGTGATGGCACATGGCGCCAGCCCACGCCGCAATCTCTGTCGGGCCTCGTCGACGATCTCGCGCAACTGGTCGGGCGTCTTCTTCAAGCGCGTGCCCGCATGTTGTTTAACGAGGTCGCGCTGCTCATCCGGCGACTGTGGCGGGAAGGGCGATGCGGCGATGCACGCAGCCTTGTGCGGCTGCATCAGCGTCGGATCGCATTCGAAGTGGCTGGTGACGCCATATTTCTGCTGGGTCAGTCCTGTAGTGGGCAGATGAAAAAAATGGCAGCCAGAAAGAACGGAGGCCACAAAACTCCCGGCAAGATCATTCGCACAGGAGTAGCGAAACCGCCGGCACAAATCATGCAGCCGCAGCGGAAAATCTGGATCGCGCAAATGTCCCGCGCTCACCACGGGCAGTCCCGCCTCTTCAAAAGGCCGGTGCCGACCACGCACAAAGTCGCGCCAGTAAAGGCACACGACAACGGGCTGAAATTCCTCCGGCAGTTCCATCAGCCGTTGCGCGAATGCCGCACGATCGAAATCAGTGTCCATCAGCAGGGTGGATTTGTCTGGAAACACGATGGTGCCGCGCCGCGCGCGCTCTGTTTCATTGGGATGCAACCGCTGAAAAACATCCAGGGCGTAGAGTTGAACGAAGCCAATCGGCTCCACATATTCCATCCCGCCCGAGCGGTAAATCCGCGCGCTTTCCTCATGCACGGCCAGGAATGTTGGCAGCGCGCAGTTCAGATCATAATCATACGGTTTTTTTAGATCATACGGAATCGCATGTTCGATGGCCAAGGGCAGTGGATCATCCAGCGGCAGACCGGCGAAACGCTTCAGTGTGGCTGCGTTTCCGTGGAATTCGTTCATGTGAGCGTATTCCTCCCAGTCCAGCGGGCGCTCTGCACAAAGGTGCTCTAGATCGCGCTGCTGGTAGAGGAGGCCGTCCAGCGGATGGGGTTCGACGTGTGCCACGGGTTGGTTCACTCTGCGGGGCCGGGTGCGCGGAACCGCGTATTTTGAAACATCTCTGCAGTCGGCGGGGATGGGAACAGGCCTTTCCGGTTCATGGTGTAAAGGCCGGCGACCAGATTGACGAGCCGCCGCGGCACGGAAGTTCCCGATCGCACCGAAACGCTGTGAACCGAGACCGGAGAGTTCATGAAAAAAATCGCGGTATTGGCCCGGTAGGGAATTGTATCCACCACTTCGAGTTGACTTTCCGGGACCGTCGTTGGCGTGTCCATCTCCGGCGGCTGATTCTTGAGGCGATGAATGAGCAGATCCCCGCCCGAGGAAGTGTCGCCATCGACTCGCATGTAAAAAAGTCCGGTGAACAGCTTGTTGTGGGCGTCAAGATGAGCGGTGCGCGGAGTCGCCGGATCGAGCGTGACGTGATTGAGTCCCGGCTGGCAGTCGAGGCAGACATCGGGCAGCGCGGGAGCTTTGGGATCACGCGGGCCCACGCTGAACTGTTCCAGCGGTTTCGCCTTCTCCTCATCAAGCCAGGGATAAAGCTGCCGGACAAACGGAGCAAACAGCCGCAGTAGATCCTGGTAAAACTCCGGAGATATATGATAGCGCGCGAAGTCTTTCCAGACGGGCGCCACCTCCGGATGAGCGAGCACGTCCAGCGCCTGCATCTGGTCTCGTGAATAAACGTGCATCGCGGAACGCACGATGTCTTCAGCCGGGAAAGTTTCAGCCAGGCTGGCATAAAGCTCGGGATCAAGCGCGTTCTCGATGGCCACATACGGAAAGGGATCCCAGCGAACATCGGACTGACGCGAATTGCGCAGCAGGCTCAAGCATGAAACTTCGTTGGCATCAGCTTTATCGCTTAACATGTTGCCCAGTTTGAATCGTGCTGCGTTATTGTCCAGCATTTGACGGGTAGTTTCCCCTGAGTCCGGCAATGAAATTTTCAGGCATCCGGCCGCTGGCGGGAGACAGGGCAGACAACGCGGTCAGGAGGAGGGGCGCGCGATCGTGCAACGAACATTGACTTTGCCCGCTGCTTGGAGAACGTCCGCGCCTAACACGATGGCGAATCTCGACGAACTGCTTGCGCGCTGGTTGCTCCGCCGTCGCCGGAATGAGAATGGTGATGATCCTGTGCGCGACGCGAAGCTGGCAGCTCTGTCCGGAGTCATGGCATCGCAGCAGGCATTGATTAAACGACTCAAGGCCACCGCCGAAGCGCGACGGGATCACCGTCTGAAGCGCAAGCACCCGAGGCTGGAGCTGAAGAGAGAACTCCGAAAGATAAAGGAACTCGAGCGCGCTGCCCGAAGGGAATCCACGTTGATCAAGACCGAGGCGCGTCTCTGGCAGCGGGAGAGGGAGTGTCTGCAAGCGGCGCTGGCTTCCGGGTTGCAGAGACCGGGCCTGGTGCCGCTTGATTTCCTGGATGATGAAAAGGGGACGCGCCGCTACCTGCGGCATTATCAATCAGTCTGGAAATACACCATGCGCCTCGGCGTGTTGCGACAGCACGAACCCAGACCGATGGATCGAGTGCGAATTCCCCGGCCCACGCCAGCCGGTCCAGTGGACACCTGGCCGCTGGTTTCCATCGTCACTCCGTCGTTCCAACAGGCATCGTTCATCGAACGAACTCTCCGCAGCGTGCTGGAGCAGGATTATCCAAGGTTGGAATATCATGTCTGTGATGGTGGCTCCGATGATGGATCGGTTGATATCATCCGGCGGCATGAAGCGCGGCTTGCCTCGTGGAGCAGTGAACGCGACAGCGGACCGGCGGAGGCGATCAACCGGGGTTTCGCGCGATCACAGGGCGAGATCATGGCCTGGCTGAATTCGGATGACTTGCTGCTGCCAGGCACGGTAAGATTTGTCGCCGATTATTTCGCGCGGCATCCCGAAGTGGATGCGGTCTATGGTCACCGCCTAGTGGTGGATGAGCGCGACTGGCAGGTGGGTCGCTGGGTGCTGCCGCAGCATGACGGGCCGACGCTGCTGTGGGCCGATTACATTCCGCAGGAAACACTTTTCTGGCGACGCAGTCTCTGGGAAAAAACCGGCGCTGCTCTTGATCAGAGTTTCAAATTCGCCTTCGACTGGGATATCCTGCTGCGCTTTGAAAAAGCGGGAGCCCGCATCGTGCGACTGCCGTGGTTCCTCGGATGCTTCCGCGTGCATGACGCCCAGAAGTCTACCATGGAAATTGACAGCGTCGGCATGAATGAGATGGCACGCATACGCGCGCGGGAACTGGGTTCAGGCTTCGATGAAGACCGCTTGTTGCGGCATGTGATCGCGCTTCAGCGCAGGGCGATCTGGTGTGATCGCTTATTGCGTCTGGGCCTGCATTGGTGATCTGGCGCGAGGCCAGAGCAGCTTCGCGTAGTAATCTTCCAGAATGGGAATGACAACGATTTCGGAAAATCGGTTTTGCGCGAACTCCCGGCCCCGGGCACCGATGGCGGCCGCCTCAACCGGATGATCAAACAGCCAGGTCGCCGTGTCGGCGATCGAATGCGGAGTCATGTGCGGGAGCACAATCGCGCAGGCGTGTTTGGCGAGTTCTGATCCGATGTTGCCTGCTCCAGCGATAAGCGGCTTGCCCATGCTGAGATATTCCGGCACCTTCGCTGGGAGCCGGTAGCTGTTGAACGTATCTGCATCACCCGGTTGCACGACCACATCCGCCAGGCGCATGACTGCAGGAACCCGCTCCAGATCAATGAAACCCAGCTCCACGCATCTGGAGCCCGGTCGAAACTGGAGTCCGTCATAGCTCGTTGGCAGCACATGACCGGTGCGCACCAGCGCCACGTCACGCCCGCGTTCTATAAGGAGTTCTACCGCATCATAAAGCAGCCGGATGTCGGATGCCGCAGCTGCGTGATCATTTCCGTTGTAGACAATGACCTGCGTGTTTTTATGCAGATCCAGGCTTGCGCGGAGCGCCATGTCGGAAACTCCCGGCGAGAAAAAATCACCGTCTATCACCGGCACCACCTCCTGTGCCGGTGCGCCCTGGGGCACTAACGTCCGGAGACATTCGTGCACCAGCGTAAATCCAGCAGCCGCAGCCATGAATTCGCGATGGTGCAAGGGATGAATCAAACCCTTCGGCCATTCAATGGCTTTCGTCGACGCCTGTGCAATCGTTGAGCCCGTAAAGCGATGAAAGATGGCTTCTTCGTTGTCTTCCAGATGAATGATCAAGGCATTCGAGCCCCAATTGCCCAGAAATTCCATGGCGAAACGCCGGACGTTTTCGCGCGGCGTCCAGACATGCAGCACATCGGCGCGCCGGCCATTCTGAAAACCGGGTCCCGATTTGAGCAGCGCCCGGTGCGACACGATGCGAAATCCCGCGCGCGGCGCGAACTCGCCGTCTGCCACAGGTTTTGCCACCGCGACCACGGCATCATGCCCGCGTGCGGCCAGACCTTTCGCGAAACCGAAAATGTGTCCGGCGCTGTTGTTGTGGGCTTCGCCGTAGTTGGCGAAAACGATGTTCATGCTTGAGGTGGAAGATGGAAATATTCAACCCCACGCAGGGCAAGCGCATGGAGAGCTATTGAAAGGCGCGGTGATTTGTGGCAGGATTACCACCAATCATGTCATTTACCCACACCGACGAACAAGGCAAGGCCAGCATGGTGGACATCTCCGCCAAGCCCGCCTCCCGGCGCGTGGCCATCGCCACCGGCCACATCAAACTCCAGCCGGCCACACTGGAACTGATCCGCCAGAACCAGATGCAAAAGGGCGAGGTCATCGCCGTCGCGCGCGTCGCCGGCATCATGGCGGCCAAGC
>JAIOQF010000221.1:1513-5497 GCA_021413535.1 Verrucomicrobiota bacterium | reverse complement strand
CCGGCAGTCTAACTATTTTTTCTAGAACGATTGATTTCTCAAATCTCTGATCGCTACATCACCAAATGCCCCAGTGCGAGCAATCCATAGTAAGTGTATTCCACATCCAGCGCATCATCTGCCCAGTGCCCGTGAAATCCACCCTCGGCCGACCACAGCGAATCGACAAAATCGAGACAGCGTTCGCGATCCATTTGTGACAATATCTCCAAACCATCAAGCGCGTGCAACGCCACTGCCGTGCTCAACAAATCTGGCAGCGGTGCCTTGGGTGTCGCAAGAAAACCACCGGAGACATGCTGCTGCTCCAGCAACCAAGTGCCACTCTGCACCGGCGGCGGTTCCTGCAAATGACGGAACAAAATGAGTGCGGCCGCCGTCGCGCTGGTGCTGCCTTGTTCCAGTCCGCGCTCGTTGGCAAATGAACCATCCGCAAGCTGCAACATCCTCAGCGAGCCCAGAAGTTGTTGCGGCTCCAGGAGTGATGCATCGAGATCCGACAATGCTCCCCACGCGAGCAACGCCCCATAAGCAGAACCATGCGTCCGCTCTGGCGCACCATGAAAGCCTCCGTCCGGCGTCTGGAAGGCTTGAATGCGGCGAACCAGCGCGTCTCTCGCTTCATCCACAAAAAAATTTCTCTGCAATGCTGCACCACATCGCGCCAGAGAACAGGCGTGAACGAAGTCCAGCGACTCGGCCTTCGCAGACTTCACCAGATACTCCGCGACATTCCCGGCGCCCGGTTCCAACTGAAGCGCGAGCATCGCCTCCAGCCCGAAGACCGTGTAGTAAAGATCCGGACGTCCATCACGATCCGCAAATCCACCAGCATCCGTCAGCCGTGATTTCACAAAGTCAGCGACCAGACTTGCCGACTCGCCCAGCAGCTTGGGAGCGAGGCGCGCCACTTGGAGCATCTCGAGCCGGAAACTGGGTCGTGCGCTTGCGATCACGCTCCGCCATGCCTCGTTTGTCCTCCAACGTCAACCGCCCTTGCGTTCAACGCCGGCTTCGCGCGGGGAGCTTCCGTTTCGCGGCCTTCGGTTTTGTCCGCTTGATCGGCCGTGCGGGGAGCTTCCGCTTCCCGGCTATTTTTTCCTTCAACAGCCGCAGTTCGTTTTGCACTTTGGAAAGCTGGCGCGTCGTGGCCTCCAGCCGTCCGGCCGTGAGCCTCGCAATAAATTCATAAAGCGCGGCGTAGAAGGCCGGATATTCCTCGCGCGGCTTGATGTCTTGCAGAAATTTTTGATCGACCGCAAGACAAACCACCTCAGTCTTGGCCATGACGGAAGCCGAGCGCCGGTCCTCATTGACCACGGCGAGTTCACCGAACACTTCCCCCACCCGGCCGATGGTCGCCAGCACCTTACCCTGCTTGCGCACCTCCACTTCTCCGCTCAGGAGAATGTAAATCCGGGAGTCGATCGCACCCTCATCAATTATCACATCCCCCGGTTCACCCTGCACATAGTTGCTGGAATCCAGCACATCATCGAGCTGATCTTCATCGAAGGAGCCCAAAAAAGGCAGCTTCCTCAAGGCATCCGGCACCCGGCCATGTTCGTGAATGTAGGCAAATTCTTTCATATTAACCGCCTCATTGTGGCAATAACTGCGCCGAATGGAAAGTTTTCTTCATTGATATTAACAGATTTTTCTCGCTGCCGAGGTTTAGCGATCTGCCATTTGCGCTTTCACCGGGCTCCTGTAGGATCGCAATCCATGAAAATGCCACGCCTCGTCCTGTCCATCGCTCTCATTCTTTTTCTCGCACCCGGCCTGAGCCAGTGCGGAAAGAAAGATGCTCCCGCCACCCCCGGCACTTCCAATCCGACCGCCGACGCCACGACCAAACCGCCCGTCGGTCTCACCGCTCAGGCAGCGATGCTCGGATTTGCCGGCAAACTGCCTGCCACCACGGAGCTCTACGTCGGCAGCGCCAACTTCAAACAACATCTCGACACGCTGAAAAAAACAGCGTTTTACAAAGAAATCTCCGCGCTGGCCAACGACAAGACCCCGGCTCCGGCCTCGGGTGACAAATCCATGAAAGCACTGCAGAAACTCTGGGGTGACGAGTTCTTCATCGCCGGCGCTGCGGGAACAACCGAATTCGCCACCTGGCTCCGTTCGTTCAATCGCCTCTACAACGAGCTGAATTTCCGCATGTTGATGACCGGCGCGGCGCTCAGCCCCTCCGTCACCAAATCCGAAGACAAATCCTCGGGCTTCAATCCCGCCGTCATCCTTAAGTCCCTCCTGGCCGACCCCACCCAGCTCGACCGCGCCAGCGAGATCATCGCCAAGTTCGACCTCCCGCCCGTCCTCATCGGGTTCAAAGTGGAAAACCCCGCCGAAGTCGCGCGTGATCTCATTCCTGAAGAAGTGCTGAAAAAAATCCCCGCAGACAAAATCACCGTGGGCACTTTCAAGAGTCCCGATGGCAGCACCTTCCAGACCCTCACCACGGAAGGCGGCAAACTGCTCGCTGATGAACTTAAGCAGCAAATGCTGACCAGCCTGCCGCCGATCTTCAACGATCAATCGCGCAAGACGATTGAAAAAATTCTCACCGATTTTCAGAGCAAAAAGTTCGCGCTCGCCTGGGGTCCGGTCGGCGATCATCTCATCTTCGCCATTGGAAAAAATCTCGACCACCTGAACTTCACCGCTGATGCTGCGACTTCGATCCTCTCGAAGCCGGAGCTGGCTCAATTGAGCCCCTATGCGAATAAAAATCTGCTCGGCCTGGCTTACACCAGCGCCAGCGTGCTCAGCGGCATGATGGATAATCAGCCCCTGACCCCCATGATTCGTGGCGTGGTCGGCGCCATGAAGGACAACCCGATGTTCTCCAATCTGGGCAAAGTGCTCGATGCCCAGCTCACCGATTACACCCCGGCCGAATCCGCCTTGTTCAAGATGGAGATCACCGCGCAAACCGCGGCCATTTCATGGGATCGCGGCCTGCACATGGAAAGCTTTGGAGGCGCCCGCTCCAAAGCCTTCGAGCTGTCCAAGAATTTGCAATACGCGCGCCTGATTGATCAGCCCGGAGTCGTTGCTGGATTCGCCTATCAGCGCAGCCAGCCCTTCGAGAAATTTCAGCGCGAGTGGATGGAGAAGCTCTTCGGCATGTTCTACACCTCCGTGCAGGAACTCATGAAATCGGGCATCGCTGGGCCAGAAGGCGGACAGGGCTTTGCCATGTTCGAGGGCTTGGCACTGCCCATGTTGAAGAAGCTCTACGAGGCGGATCGCGAACTCACCGACAAAGGACTGGGTGGAGAAGCGGCCTTCGTGCTGGATGTGAATGGCAAAATGCCTTCACTGCCCGGCATTCCCATTGAAGCCAAGGATATGAAATTTCCGCGAATCACCTCCATCTCCGAAGTGATCAACCGCGAAGTCGTTGCTGCCAGTTGGAAAAAGATGAGCGACACGATCACTGAAGCCGCTGGCATCGTCGCTGGCATGAGCGGCGCTGGAGCACCCGCCGACAAGGGCAATGCCCCCGGGTCAGCACCAGCCGGCTTTGCCCTACCGGATCCGATCAGCTCCGAGAAAAATGGGGTGACCACCTGGTTCTATGCGTTCCCTTATTTCGCCGGCGACATGCTGCCCTGCGCGTCGATCAATAACAAACTGCTGGTGCTCAGCTCCTCCAAAGACTGCGCTGAATCCATCGCCGGAGAACTCGCCAAACCAGCGACCACCAGCGTGGACGGTCTCGTCTGGAAACTCGATCTCGGCGCGCTCGTCGACTGGGGCATCTCTGCCGCCAAGCTCTCGCCCAAGCAATCGCCCGATGATCAGAAGGAAATGAAACAGGTCCAGAAATGGGCCAAGCCTTTCCATGCCATGCGCGGTCGAGTCTACATGGAGAACAGCGTCCCACGCCAGAGCTTCTCCTGGGAAATCACCGACCTCGTCTCGTTCGACTGAGGGCGGCGAAACCCAATAGTGGGTCGGCAGCCCTCT
>JAIOQF010000221.1:0-1482 GCA_021413535.1 Verrucomicrobiota bacterium | reverse complement strand
AAATTGTGGGTCGGCAGCCCTCTGCCGACAAAAGTTTGCAAACAATCGGCAGAGGGTTGCCGACCCACTTTGGGCCATGCCCGCCTGCGATGGTCAGCCGCTTCTATAACGACTTCGATACCGCCGCGCTCGATGAAAAGCGGGCGCGGCGTTCCGACGATGAATACCGCAGTGCATTTCAAATCGATCGTGACAGCATCCTGCACAGCGCCGCCTTTCGTCGCCTCCAAGGCAAGACGCAAGTCTTCCACTCCTTCCTCATCGGCGAATATGATTTCTACCGCTCGCGCCTGACGCACAGCCTGGAGGTTTCCCAAGTCGGCCGCGCTATCTGCGGCTATCTCCAAACCAAAGGCGCGCCGTTGGACGACGCGGTGTTCATCGATCCCGATCTCGTCGAAGCCGCGTGCCTCGCGCACGACCTCGGCCACCCACCTTTCGGCCACACGGGCGAACGCGCCCTGCACCGGCTCATGGAAGACTTCGGCGGCTTCGAGGGCAACGCCCAGACCTTGCGCCTCCTCACGGAAACGCTCTTCGGCGACGGACGCGAAGGCATGAACCCCAGTCGCGGCTTGCTCGATGCCATTCTCAAATACAAAACGCTCCACCACGAAGCTGGTGGCGCGGAGAATCATTACCTCTACGACGAGCAAGAACGCTTCCTTCGTTTCGTCCTCGGCGGCACAGAGTTCCCCGCAGAACTGACACCGGGAAAAACTCGCAACAGCTTCCGCAGTCTCGAATGTCAGATCATGGACTGGGCCGACGACACCGCCTATTCCATCAACGATCTCTCCGACGGCATCCGCGCCGGTTTCATCACCGAGATTAAACTCGCCGCCTGGGCTGAGCAGCAATCACTCACCGGCGAAGAAGCCGGTCACGTCGAGTTCCTCATCGACGCCATCGAAAGCGGAAAATTCGAAGGCCGGCTCGGTCGTAGCATCGGCGAACACATTCGCGGTTGCACCCTCCAGCCCCGCCGCAACTTTATCTCCCACCAGACGCAGCGTTACGCCTACGAATTAACCATCGACGAAGAGGTGCGTCGCAAAGCCAGGCTTAACAAGCGCATCGCGCTCGAACTCGTCTTCCGCGCACCGAAACTTCAGCAGCTCGATTTCAAAGCCGAGTTGATGTTGGAAAGATTATTCGAAGCCTTGCGCGAGCAATACATCGAGCGCGAAAAACCGCGTCTCCACCTGCTGCCGAAGACAGTGGAAAATTCCATCATGGCCGCCAAGGATCAACGCGCCCGCGCCCGCTTGGTCTGCGACTGGCTGGCGAACCTCACCGACCGCGCCGCCTTCCAAGCCCATCAGCGGATGTTCGATACTTCAGGCGGAGCATCGCCGGATTTCGTGTGAACCAACAACGGAGCGCGGACTTCAGTCTGCTGCACCGGGCCTTCACAGAATAGCTATAACCGCTGGACTGAAAACTTTACTCACACTTGACTTATTCCACCGACCGCATCAA
>JAIOQF010000220.1 GCA_021413535.1 Verrucomicrobiota bacterium | reverse complement strand
CAAAAGACTGCGCGCCTTGTCCGATGTCTTCTTTTTGGCACTGACCCAGGAACCGGGCTTGGGCTCCTCTTTGCTGGCCAAGGTTTCGCTGATGGACTGAAAAAATTTCTTAAACATCTTATTATAAGTAAGTTTTTGACGAGACCTACTCAATGCGCAACTGCCGCAACATCGAGCCTCGCTTGAGCAACTCCTCCTCGCTGAGAATGCCCGCGCCTTTATAGGTGACAGCGACTTCCTGCGAGCGGCCGCTTTGTTTGTCCATCACCAGAGCCCGAACGCGCTGATTCTCGTCGTAGCTGTAAGTGACGGCGATTTCGCAACCCGCAACGCGATCGGGCGGAACCTCCAGCGTGATCCGACCGATCACATCCACAAAACGCGGGTCACTGTCCTCGCCCTGGGTGATGTCGACTTCAATGACCCGTTCGTTGGCCTCGGAGGTCGTGTATACCTGGCTCATGGAACAGGGTATCGGCGTGTTTTTGGCAATGACGATGGAATTTTTCACACCTTCCTCGCCGGTCTTCGCGTTCACGACATAAGCCAGGGTGCCGTAACTCTGATTGCAGACTTCGCGAATGCGCGCTGATCTCTTGGCGAAGATCACCCGGCTGCAGTTTCGCGCTGGCGAGTGCCTGCTCGACGAGCATGATCGCGCGCGTCACCAGTCGCTGCACGACTTTCTCGAAGCCCTCGCGAGTGAGATCGATGCGGGCAATGCCATCCGTATCGTTGCCGATGGTGTCGTGCACGCGATGAAGCTTGCTCAGCATCTTCTTCGCGTCTTCCGCAGCATGCAGCACCCGGCGACGCTGGCGCTCGTCATTAAAGAGCTCCGCATTGACCTGAGTGCGGTATTGCCCGGCGTAGATGTCGAGAAGCATCTCGTCGATATTGGCGCCGCCGAGATGGCGCGCGCCTTCACTGGTCAGGATGCGAATGTTTGCGCCCTCAACCTCCAAAATGGTGACATCCAGCGTGCCGCCGCCCATGTCAAAAACGAGCACACGCCCGCGCACGCCCTGCGTCTGTGCGTAGTAAACTGCGGCTGCCGTCGGTTCATTCACCAGTCGCCGCACTTTCATCCCGGCCATTTCCGCAGCGGCGATGGTGCTCTTGCGCGCCAGCTCATTGAAGTTCGCCGGCACCGTGATGACCACTTCATGAATGTCGCCGATGATGCGCGAACAATCCCTTTTAAGCTTCGACAAGATCAGCGCGGAGATTTCCGCCGGCGTCCACTTGCGGCGGTCGATCTCCACAAAATATTCCGGGTCATCCATGTGGCGCTTGATTTGAAAAACCGTCCGATCCGGATCACCACCATCACGCGCGGCGCTGCCAACGAGTTTCACATCGTCGTGCGAATCAAAGAAGACCACCGAAGGCGTGAGCCGTTCGCCATCCGCGTTGGGCACGATTTCAGGATTACCGTCGGGCTTGAGGTAAGCCAGGCCGGAAAGAGTGGTGCCAAGATCGATTCCTACGTGTTCAGCCATGTTTCAGTCGTGGTAAAATGTATCAGTTTGCGCGCCCATTATTCACTGGATGTTTTCACTTCAACCTTCCGCAGCACCACCTCGCGACCGCCTTCGCCGGAAAACATGAAGCCTGGCCGGTAGCTCTCGACCACCTTGGGCCGGGCCGGGCCCGAGACGCTTTCGACAATCGCGATGCGCTGGCGCAGATCGACATCCACCTCGGTGCCGGGAGCCACCTTGAACTCCGCGATGCCGTGCTGCTCAAGGATGTCCTCAAAACTCGCGCGCAGGGTTCGCAGTTGCTGTTCCATGCCGCCATTGATGCCGGGGCCAGTAACTCGCTGGATGAGGATGTCGATCAGATCGATGCGTTTGATAAGATCGTTGGCAAAGAGGATGACAGTCTTCTCGTCCATGTTCGCATGCAGGGTCCGCCGGAGAACTTCATGCTTTTCCTCCAGTTCGCGCACGCGCTCCTTGAGCTTTGTGGTCAGCGCGATTTCATTTTGCTTCGCCTCTTCACTGGCCCGGTGCTTGGCTTCCTCCAGATCACGCGCGGCTTTTTCCAGCGCGCGGGCGCGATCCTCTTCTTCATTCCCACGCTCGCGCCGGGTCTGCTCCAGACGCTGCTGCTCCTTCGAGACGGATTCATTCAAGGCATTCAGCTTCACTTGAAGAGCAAGCTCCTGCTCCGCCGCCTCGCTCAATTGACGGCTGGCCACGCGCTCCTTGGTTTCCATCATCGCCAGAGCTTCATTGAGCGACAGCAGCCTGTCTCCGCTGCGGAGCAAATCAGTGTAGCGAGCTTCATTCGCCTCCAGCTTCTTCAGCAGCTCGTCGAGTGCAGCTTCACCGCGCAAGAGTCGCTCGCGATTCGTCTGCAGGCTCACAGTAATGCCAGCCTCCTCGCGACGCAGGTTCTCCAGTTGCTTCGTCAACTCCGCCACTTGTCCGGTCAGCGCGACTTCACGTTCTCCAAGGCTGCCTTCCAATTCAGTGAGGCGCTGTTCAGTAGCTTCAACTCCACTCTGCGCCATGGCCAGTCGTTTTCCCTCCAGGGAAATTTCTTCGTGAATCTGCCGGAGTGATGCCTCGCCTTGGGCATTTTGTTCCCGAAGCTCATCAAGCCGCTGCGATTTTTCATCAATCTCCTGCTGGGTGCTGATTGCCAGCGCCGCGAGCTGGGCCATGCGACGCTCCTCCGACGTGCGTCGTGCCACCAGTTCGCTCAGGGTGTTTTGCGTTGCGGCCACCTCCATGTTCAACGCGGAACTCGTGATCCGGATCGATTCCGCCTCCGACCTGGCTGATTGAAGTTCATGCGCAGCTTCCGCGTGAGCATGTTCCGCTTGAGTAAGATTTTCCCGGGCTGCAACAAGATGTTCCTCCAGTTCCGCCAGTTCACTCAAACGCTGTTGCACCGCATCGGCAGTTTTGGCTTCACGCGCCTCTTCATCCGCTATCTCGTGCTCGATCCGGGCCAAGTCCTGGCTGAGCAACCCCTTCCGTTCCGTCAAAATATCAAACGCTTTCAGCTCTTCCAGCCGCTGCCGTGAAACTGACTCGAGCGACTCCTGTGCCTTCAGGATTTTTTGTTCGACATCCTTCAGTTCATTCGCCCGTCGTTCCAGTAACGTCAATCGCTCGGCTGCTGCAGCCGCTTGATCCACCGCATCATGCGCCTCCTGCTGCCGGGCAGCCAGCGTGGCGAGGAGGATCTCAATTTCATTGCGCACACCGCCAGCGCGATTGCTCTCCAGTTCCAGATGATCGCGTGTCTGCTGCAGCCGCAATTTCTCGGTCTCATGTTCGCGGCGCAATATCTCCACAGCCTGGCCCTGTGCCACAGCCTCGGTTTGCAAGCGCAGCACTTCCTGATGCAAAGCCTCGCGCTCTTTTCGCACCGCTTCGGTTTTCGTGCGGATCTCAAAATCCGTTGCCCGCGTTGCGGCGAGCGAACCCTTCGCGTCAACGATGCGTTGTTCAATATCCCGATGCTCGGCCAGCTTTTTATCCAGCTCCACGCATTTCAACTCCGCAGCCGAAAGCTTCTTCCCGGCTTCCTCAAGTTCAACGCGCCTGGCTTCCAGAATTTCCGTGTTCTCGACGAGCTGTTTCTCCAGCTTGGTTAGATTATCCCGGTGCGCCGCTTCAGCAGTCGCAAACTTCGCCGCCTCGTCAGTGAGCACCACCTGTCGCTCTTCAAGTTTTGCCACCAGCGCGGATTTCTCGGCCACGATTGCCACCAGCGCGTCAAGCTTGGCCTGCTCTTTCTTGGCCTCACTCTCGGCGGCCGCTGTTTTTGTTTCTGCCAGGCGATGCCGGGCGGCGGTTTCTTCCAGAAGCTTTGTCGCGGCGGCGTGTTGCGACTTCACCTCCTTATGCTCCGCCAGATGCTTTTCTTTCGCACTCGCGACCGCCAGCATTTCAGCGCGATGCGATTGGAGATCGGTCGCCGCTTGCGCCACTCCGGCGCGAGCTTTTTCCATTTCAGCCTGATGAACGCTGCGTGAGCGCATATTGCGCAGCACCCTGCTCGGCCAGCGCCGCGAACTCTTTTTCCTTGTCCTCGCGCTGACGGGCCAGAGCGGTGATGGCCCCTTCCAGCGCACGTTTCTGCTCCTCGACTTGCGCGAGCGCGATGTTGGTTTCTTTCAGCCGTGATTCAGTTGCGGAAAGAGCCCGCAGCTTAGTGTTGAATTCTTCCTCGCGCTGCGTGAGCCGGGTGATGCGTTCCTCGATGACCACCGCGGAACTTTGTTTGTCTGCCAGATCGCGCTCCAGTTCACTCCGCCGGGCGGAAAAACTCAATTCCACCTCCGCATTCAGTTTGCGCAATTCCTCGAAACGCGTGCGCGCAGCCATCACATCAGCGCTGATGGCTCCGGCGGTTTTTTTAAGCTCCTCTTCTTTGACGGCCAGTTTTTTGAGTTCGCCATTCTGTCGTTCACGTTCAGCAACCAGAGCTCTGATCTCAGTTTCGTGAGTGCCGCGCTGTGTTGTCAGCCCTGCGATCAGTCCAGCAAGTGCAGCATGCTTTGATTCGTGCTCAGTGATCTTGTCTCGCAACTCGACAAGTTTTCCCTCCACGTCAGCCAGTCCGGCAGTCTTGGATTCCAGGTCGGCATTTCTCGCCTCCAATTCCTGCAAGCGCTTGCTGGCCGCCTCAATGGTCGACCGCTTGGTCGCGAGTGCGCTGTCGCATTCTTTAATCTTGTTGGCATGCGACTTTTCCAACGCGGCCTGTTGTTCTGCAAAGTTCCGCTGAGCTTCGGCCAGCGCAGCCCTGGCTGCGGCGGCGCTCTTTTCTAATGCAGCTTGCTCATCTTGCAGCGCCAAGAGTTTCTGCTGCGTTTCGGCTTGCGCTTTCCTGGCCTCGCCGTGACTGGCCGTGGTCTCATCAATCTGCTTTCTCACCTTTTCGTGAGCCTGCTTCAAGTTCACCAGCGCGACTTCCGCAGCAGCTTGTTGCTCGCTGACCTGCTTGAACGCCTTGTTAGCTTCAGCCAGCCGGCTTTCCGTTGCTGCAAGTTCTTCCAAACGCTTTTCCGCTGCGGCACGTCGGGCTTCGATTTCCACCACCCCGCGTTCTACGACTCCGAGTTGTTCGCGGCGACTGGTGATCACGGATTCGAATTCAAGTTTGCCGGACTCCAGTTGCTGTTGCAGCCGGGCGACTTCCTCTCTGGAAGCTTTGATCTGCGTTTCCAGTTTGATCTGCTCCGGTTGAAGCGACTGGATTCTCGATTCGGCACCTGCTTGAAGCTGGCGAGCCTGCTGCAATTTCGCTCCGGCTTCTGCCTGCTGCTTTGTTAAAGTTGCGTATTCTTGATGAGCCGCTTCGATCTTGGCCAGCAATGCAGCGTGCTCTTTTTCCTGAGCACGACGCTGCGCGGCCAGGCTTTCCATCTCTTTGGCGTGAACCACACGCTCGCGGTTGTGACTTTCAAACTCCTGACGTGCGACCTGGAGTTTCGCAGTTAATTCAGTGTGCTCCGCTTCCTTCGCGGCCCGAACCGCAGTGAGCTTCTCAAGTTCCCGGGCATGGTCGTCGCGCTGGACGGCGAGGCGCTCGATTTCATGCTGGGTCGCATTGCGCTTTGCAATGAATTCCGCGTGCTCCTTTTCCATGGCCGCGCGCTCGACCGAGATTTCTTCGAGTCTCTCGGCGTGCTCAAGACGCTGCTGGCCAATGCTAGTGATTTCCTGGCGGGCGGCATTGAGCTTGGCAATGAACTCCGCGTGTTCTTTTTCTTTGGCCGCAAGTTCGCCTGTGAGTTTTTCAAACGCCCGGACTTGCTCTGCGTGCTGACCTTGAAGCAACGAGGTCTTCTTGTGGATTTCATCAAGCTGGGCCTTGCTCTCGGCCACCTTTGTGGACGCTGCGGAGGCCGTATCCCCCTCCTGGCGCAGCGCGATCAGTCGTTCCTCTGCAGTCTTGATTTCGCGCGACAAACCCGCGAGCCGTTCTCCGGCTGCTTTTGATTCGTTCACGGCCCGCTCGCGATTTTTTTCCTCGACCTGTCGCTGCTCGGCGCTCTGCTTCTGGGCAGCTTCTTTTTCCTGACGCAGCGCTTCGAGTGCCTGCTGGGCGGTTGCCGCTTCTTTATTAACCCGATCAAGTTTTGCCTGTGCGTCTGCGATTTCAGCTTTCAGCGTTGCCTGCTGTTCGGTTAACTCTTGGGAAACCAGCTTGGCGCTGGCGGCACTCGCGGGGAGCGTTGGTTTAGCGACAATTTGTGAATGGACGGACGCCGACTTGAGAATGGCGATGCCCGGCACCGGCGTGGTCGATTTGCTGACTGGCGCGAGGGCGGCATTCGAGGGAATAAATTCCGTCTGCGAACCTGATTTATCGGTGCTCACGGGATCACGCCGTTTTTCTTCCCGTTCAGAGCCGGGTTGATGGGTATCGCGGAAGCGCGCTTCCAGTTGCCCAAAGCGGACTTTGTCGCCCGGCTTCAGTTCGGCGCTTTCCACCCGCTTGCCGTTGACGAAGGTGCCGTTGGAACTTTTGAGATCAGTCAGGACATAGGCCCCACCCGATTGCCGGGCAAATTCAGCGTGAAAGCTGGATATCTGGATATTGTCGATGACAATCTCGTTGCGCGGGTTGCGACCAAGCGAGAGCCTTTCTTCGAGCAGATCGAAGATGAACTCGTTGCCATCATTGAGATTAAACGCGAGGTAGGGCATTTGCTTGGCGGAGGCGCAGTTTAGAATTTTTTTGATTCTTAATCAACGCGAAACAACATCTCTCATGACCTTCTTCAACACGACAGCCCCCCTCTTGCCGACACCATCGACACCCGTCACCCAGGTTTTACGCAGGGCGATCTTCAGCCTGATCCTGCTGCAAGCCTCCATTTTGTCCGCAGACGAACCTAGTGGCGCGGAACTGGATCGCATCGGCCGTCGAATCTGGCAGAGCGAATGCGGAGGCACCGTCGAGGGTCTGACGAGCTGGAACACGGGCGAAAACTTCGCCTCATTGGGCATCGGCCATTTCATCTGGTATCCGAAGGGTGTGCAGGGGCCGTTTGAGGAAAGTTTTCCCAAGCTGATCACTTGGTTGAAGGCGGAAGGCGTGACGCTGCCGCAATGGCTGGCGGAAACGGGGCCCTGTCCATGGCCGGACAGAAAATCTTTCGATGTCGCGCATAACGGCGCTCAGCAGAAGGATCTGCGCGCGCTATTGTCGCGCACGATCCGCTCGCAGGTGCGCTTCATCATTCATCGCTTGGAAGAGGCTGTGCCGAAATATCGAGCTGCGGCCGGGAAGCAGGCACAACGCGTGGATCAGAATATTTTTCAACTGCGCCAGACTGCGGCGGGAAATTTCGCCATGATCGACTATGTGAATTTCAAAGGCGAAGGACTCAATCCGAAGGAGCGATATCAGGGTGAAGGCTGGGGCTTGCTTCAAGTGCTCGTCGAAATGGACGGCGACGGGAAAGCCACGCCCGCCGAGCGTTTCGCCAGCGCCGCCCAGCGGGTGCTGACTCGCCGTGTGAAAAACAGTCCGCCAGAACGCGGCGAAAAACGCTGGCTAGAAGGATGGAAAAGCCGCTGTGCTGGGTATGCGGGTTGATGCTGTTTCAACGCCGTTCATCGCAGAGGCCGCGAGCCTTTTCAATCAGTTGGATGAACTCTCCGCGCCAGCCTTGTTCGTCATCACCCTTGCCCGCCAGTGCAAGCCGACGCACGCCTTCCCAAGTCAGTTCATTCGCGTTGGGTGATCCGCGCAACAACATGCCAAAGCCGGCCACGCTGACGGCGAACTGGAAGTCGCGGTCGTTTTCCGAGAGTTTCTTGTGGGCATCTGTCACGGCGACTTCAAAGAGTTTGCTCTGATCGGCATCGGGTTCTTTGTAGCGCACTTTCACGGTCATAGTCTCGTTGGTCGCAGGTGCGGCGACGGGTTTGGCGGCGGACTCATCCGAAGCTGCGGGAGTCAGAGCCGCCTTGGTTGCCGGTGCCAACGCATATTTCAAATCGTCGACCAAGGGTTTGCCATCGGGATACTTTTCCTTGGCCAGCATCCGCTTTTCGTAGCCGATGAGACGGTAAGCGGCGACCTGGGCGGGGTTAAATTCGACTTGTAGTTTCACGTCTTTAGCGACGGTGATAAGCGTGCCCATCATTTGCTCGACCAGCACCTTGCGCGCTTCGCCGACGGAATCGAGGTAGTGATAGTTGCCGTTTCCGCGATCAGCCAGCGCCTGCATGGTGTGATCGTGCAAGTTGTCCGTGCCCACGCCGAGGACGCTGAGGAAGACGCCGCCTTTCGATTTCTCGGCAATGAGTTTTTCCAGTTCGTCCACGCTGCTGGTGCCGACATTGAAATCGCCATCAGTGCAGAGGATCACGCGGTTGATGCCCTCCTTGGTGAAGTTCAGGGCCGCTTGTTCGTAGGCGAGTCGGATGCCGCTGGCGCCGTTGGTGGAACCGCCCGAATTGAGTTTTTGGATGGCCTGCCGGATTTTTTCTTTGTGCGCACCGGAAGTGCTCTCCAAGGCGAGGCCGCTCTCACCGGCGTAAGTGACGATGGCCACGCGGTCGTCCTCGCGCAACTGATCGACCAGCAGGCGGAGGCTTTGCTTGATGAGCGGCAGTCGCTCCTGCGGCCCCATGCTGCCGGAGACATCGAGCAGGAAGACAAAGTTGGCTGCGGCACGTTCGCCTTTCACTTTGCGCGCCTTCACAGCGACTCGCGCAATGCGATGAAGCGGCTGCCAGGGTGCTTCACCGAGATCGACCTGCACGCCGATGGGCCGGTCGGCGGCGGGGCCTTCGTAATGATAGGGGAAATAGTTCACCAATTCTTCGAGCCGCACTGCGTTCGGCGGCGGGCGCTGGCCGGAGTTCAGGAGGCGGCGCACGTTGGCGTAAGAGGCCGTATCCACATCCAGCGAGAAGGTCGAAAGCGGCTGCTGCGCGACGAACGTGAATGGGTTTTCAATGATGGGGCGGTAGGTGGCGGTGTTGGCACTGCGCGATTGAGGGGCCAGATGTTCTTCTTCTGGCATCCGCCTGCGTGCTTCGCTGTCGGACTCGATTCTAACAGCAAATGAACCACCGATTGACGTGGCGCTGGCGATTAATGCGGGCTCGGGCGCCGAATCTGGTGCCACATTGCTTTTATTATTCTGTGCGCCTGATTTTTTCGAGCCAAGTGCAACTACTGGCGAGTCAGCGTATCCTGCAAAAGCATCAATGGTTTTCTCTCCCCCGGTTACGCCCACATTCGCAGAAGACGATGAAGGCGGGACCGGACTGACTGGTGCGGTGTTGGTAACTGCGACACTGCTCTTAGCCTCCGATTTGCCAGCGTTGACGGCAGTGCCGCCGTCATAGGTGTTGGCGCCACTTAAGGTCTGAGTCCCGCTGCCGGTCTTGGTCAATCCAAGATGCCTGGAACCAACTTCATCGTTGTTGGCCAATTCATTCTTTGCAACGCCAGCAACGAAGCCAGAGCTGCCGCTTATGACTGGTTTGCGCGGTGCTGCTATAGGTCAGAGTGACGGTGCCACTGGTATTGCCCACTGCGAGGCCGTGCTTCGCTTCCAAGGTGCCAGCGCTGATGGTGGTGGTGCCAGTGAAGGCGTTGCCACCATTCAAGGTCCAGTTACCGTTTCCGGATTTGGCTACTTCGACACTTGCATTACTCTTGCCAGTGATCATTTCAGTCGCCGGCTTGGCGGGTGATGCAATATCACTGCGCAAGGCACCATCCAGTTTGAGAGCTTCACCTTCAGTGATCACGCCGAAACGGGCGGTTTGTGCAACAGGTGCCGCGACTGTCAGTTCCCTGTTATCAGCGCGTGTGATTGCGACCGGATTGGCACTCGCCACCACAGAATTGACGGTTCCGCTGCTGGAGAGGACGCCGGTCGAGGACAAGGTCACGGTATCTATGCCTCCCGACTTCCTCTTTGAACTGTCGGGATTCATCTCTGCCGCTTTATCGGCATGAGGCCCGGCGATTCCTGCGTAGGATCGGGTGCCGTTCATATCCAAACCGCTGATATCACCCAAGTTGGCAGCTGACTGGTCGCGACCATTCACAGTGATGGCCATCTTGTCTTGGTCTTGCGATAACTTCTCCAAGCCTAGAAGATGGTCCGTGTTCATTTTTGGCTCCGGCTTGAAAGCCAGGTTATCCGCCGGTGTTGCTGGAACAGTTGC
>JAIOQF010000249.1 GCA_021413535.1 Verrucomicrobiota bacterium | reverse complement strand
GGGCACTCATGCCCTCAATGCATTTGATGGGCAGCTTCGCTGCGTAGATGAGATGATGCGGGCAGGAGTGCCCGCGCTCCCTTACACCCGCCGCCAGCGCTGAAAGCTTTCGATGGCTTCGTAGTGCGCCAGCCCGAGCGAATCGTATTGCTGGGCGGTCTGCTGATTGGTCTTGGGCGACTCGCGCTCTAATGATGAGAGTGAATGATAGCGTGTCAGAGCGCGCTCTTTGCGTTCCAGCTGGTTCGGACTCACTGGCACGGCCATGTCGATCTCGTGAGTGGCCAGCGCTTTTTCTTTGCCGCGATAAATCCACAAACTGCAAGCCGCAGCCCAGTCTTCCTTCTGGCATTGGGCGAGCGCCTGTTCGATTAGGCGGAAGCAGAGCGCACTGACGGACGAAGGATCGGCGACATCACCAGTGGCGTATATTTGGTGCGGCTTGTATTCTTGGAGCACTTTGGTAATCGCACTGGTGTCTTCGTCCGTGGTGCGGAAGCGACGGTAGCGGCCGGATTCGTAAAAGGGCAGGTCGAGGAAGTTGATTTTTTCCTGGCCGAGGCCGAGACCCTGTGCCGCATCGCGCAATTCACCACGGAGGATGAGTCCTTTGAGCTGACGCAGCAGCGGGGGGTCTTCGCCGAATTCACCCTTCTCCTCCAGCAGCCGGAGGATGTGGCGTGCGTAATCAGTCTGCTCGTTCCAGCCTTCGGCAAAGGTGCTGGCGATCTCCAGCAGGATGGACGCGAATTTGTTCACGCCGGAATCCGGCACCCGGAGATTGCCACTGGTCATGCTGACCACGCGGACTTCGTGTCCTTGCTCGACGAGACGGTCGATGGTGGCTCCGATGCTGACCACGGCGTCCTGTGGTTCAGGAGTGAAAATGAGCGCACGCTTGGGATACGGTTTGGCGCGTTCGGGACGGAAGGTGTCGTCGGCATCGGGCTTGCCGCCGGGCCAGCCGGAGATGGTGTGCTGCAGTTGGTTGAAAATACGGATGTTGAGTTCGTAAGATGGGCCGTGCTCGCTGAGCAGATCGGAGAGACCGTGCTCGTTGTATTCCTCATCGGTCAGCTTCAGGACTGGTTCCTTGACTGAGGCCGAGAGCCAGCAGACGGCGCGCCGCGTTTCCTGCGGCGTCCATTTTACTGGTCCGACGAGCCAAGGGAGTTTCTTGCGCGTGAGTTCATGCGCGGCACCAGCGTCAATGAAAAACCGGGCGTCGGGATGTCCTTGAAGGAAGGAAGCGGATACGGCCTCAGAGACCGGGCCTTCGACGGCCTTGGCCACGACGCCCGCTTTGTTTTCGCCCCAGGCCATGAGCACAAGTTTTTTTGCACGCAAGATGGTGCCGACGCCCATGGTAATGGCGAAACGCGGAACGTTTTCTTCACCGCGAAAATCCGCGGCGGCATCCTGCCGCGTGATGCGATCCAGGGTGATGCGGCGGGTGAGTGACTCCCGGGAGGACCCGGGTTCGTTAAATCCGATGTGGCCGGTGCGGCCGATGCCGAGAATCTGAAAGTCGATCCCGCCTGCGGCATCAATGGCCGCTTCATAATCATGGCAGTGCTCGAAGATTTTATCGCCCGGCACGGTGCCGTCGGGGATGTGAATGTTTTTTGCCGGGATATCGATGTGATCGAAAAGCTGGTCGTTCATGAAACGGCGATAGCTTTCCGGATGATCGGCATCGAGACCGTAGTATTCATCGAGATTAAATGTGATGACGTTCTTGAAGCTGAGCTTCTCCTCTTTGTGCAGGCGAATCAGTTCCCGGTAGAATGGCACCGGGCTGGAGCCGGTGGCCAGGCCGAGCACGGCGGGTTTTCCGGTTTTGCTTTTCGATTCGATCAAGTCCCGGACTTCCTTGGCGAGTGTGGTCGCCGCCGTGGCGGAATGATCGAAGATGACGGTGGTGATTTTTTCGTAGGCTTCGGCAGTGGTGCGGCGATGGAGCATGGGGAAGCAGGCGGTGATTTATTTGGGCGTGAACCCGATGGAAGATGCGGGGGAAAGGGCGTGCGATCAATGCTGAATA
>JAIOQF010000217.1 GCA_021413535.1 Verrucomicrobiota bacterium | reverse complement strand
GCCTTCCTTTTCGAGTTCCTCAATGATTTCTAGCACCTTTCGGGGCGGATTCCAAGCATCCATCGACTGCTTTGTGCGCAGCACGATACGACCGAGAATGCGCCCATCCATCTTGGAGACATGAATATGGCGGGGATCATGATCTCCGATCCACCATTCAAAGACATAGCCTCCTCGACGGACTTTGCCCATGACTCATGCGGGTTGATAAACTTCGGCTCCAGACTCGATGAACTCTTTGCTCTTCTCTTCCATGCCCTTCTTCAAGGCTTCTTCCTCGGAGATCGCCTGTTCAGCAGCATACTTCCGCACGTCCTCGGTAATCTTCATCGAACAGAAGTGCGGCCCGCACATGGAGCAGAAATGTGCGCTCTTTGCGCCTTCCTGCGGAAGCGTTTCATCGTGGAACTCACGGGCCGTGACGGGATCGAGTGACAGATTGAACTGATCCTCCCAGCGGAACTCGAAGCGGGCTTTGGAGAGGGCGTTGTCGCGGTATTGGGCGCCGGGGTGGCCTTTGGCGAGGTCGGCGGCGTGGGCGGCGAGTTTGTAGGTGATGACGCCGGCTTTGACGTCTTCTTTGTTCGGGAGGCCGAGGTGTTCCTTGGGGGTGACGTAGCAGAGCATGGCGCAGCCATACCAGCCGATCATGGCAGCGCCGATGCCGCTGGTGATGTGGTCGTAGCCGGGGGCGATGTCGGTGGTGAGGGGCCCGAGGGTGTAGAAGGGGGCCTCGTGGCACCATTCGAGCTGCTTGGCCATGTTTTCCTCGATCATGTGCAGGGGGACATGGCCGGGGCCTTCGTTCATGACCTGGACGCCTTTGGCCCAAGCGCGCTTGGTGAGTTCGCCCTGGACTTCGAGTTCGCCGAACTGGGCTTTGTCATTGGCGTCGGCGATGGAGCCGGGGCGCAGGCCGTCGCCGATGGAGAAGGAGACGTCGTAGGCGGCCATGATGTCGCAGATGTCGTCCCAGTGGGTGTAGAGGAAGTTTTCCTTGTGGTGGGAGAGGCACCACTTGGCCATGATGCTGCCGCCGCGACTGACGATGCCGGTCATGCGGGAGGCGGTCATGGGGACGAAGCGCAGAAGGACGCCGGCGTGGATGGTGAAGTAATCGACGCCCTGCTCGGCCTGCTCGATGAGGGTGTCGCGGAAGAGTTCCCAGGTGAGGTCCTCGGCCTTGCCGTTCACTTTTTCGAGCGCCTGATAGATGGGCACGGTGCCGATGGGCACGGGGGAATTGCGCAGGATCCATTCACGGGTGGCGTGGATGTTCTTGCCGGTGGAGAGGTCCATGACGGTATCGGCACCCCACTTGGTGGCCCAGCGCATTTTTTCGACCTCTTCCTCGATGCTGGAGGCGACGGCGCTGTTGCCGATGTTGGCGTTGATTTTGACGAGGAAGTTCCGGCCGATGATCATCGGCTCGAGCTCGGGGTGATTGATGTTGGCGGGGATGATGGCGCGGCCGGCGGCGACTTCTGAGCGCACGAATTCCGCGGTTATCTCTTTGGGGATCCGTTGGGGGAAGCGGCTAAACACGCTAGGCGTGTAGGGAGATGGGAGATCGGAGATGGCAGATTGGGATGAACCGGAGTGCTGCTTGTCGAGGTCGTTGCGGACGATGTCGGCATCGTGATTCCCGATCTTCCAACTTCCATCTCCCATCTGCGCCCGCTTGAGATTTTCCCGGATGGCGATGAACTCCATCTCGGGGGTGATGATGCCTTGGCGGGCGTAGTGCAACTGCGTTACCGGCGTGCTTTTGCTGGCTTTCAAGGGGCGGCGGCGCTGACCGTTGAGGCCGCGGAATTCGACGAGGCGGTTGCGCTCGGCGGTGCTGGCGAACTCGGCGTGCTTGCCGGAAAGGTAGCCGTTGTCCATCGGCTTCACTTCGCGACCATCGTAGGCGGCGACATCACCACGGGCGGCGATCCATTTGGCGCGCAGCGCGGGCAGGCCTTCTTCGGAGGTGCCGGTGAAGGCAGGATCGCCCCAAGGGCCGGAGCAGTCATAGACGCGGACGGGTTCGTTCTCGATGATGCGGCCATTGAAGTCCTTGGTCGGCGAGAGGGTGATCTCACGCATCGGCACGCGGATGTCTTCATGAATGACGCCGTTCACGTAAACGCGGCTGCTGTTTGGCAGCTGTTCGCTGGAATGAGACTCGAAGGATTCTTTGGAGGCGATCATGGCGGGGAAGGAGGTTGAAAAGTTGAAGCGTTGAAATGTTTAAATGAAAAACCACGCGGCTGTGGGCGGCGTGGCTTCGACGTGAGATGGCTTTGCTCCCTGCGACGGCATTACCCGCTTCAGGTTCAAAGGGTTCGTTTCTCGCGAAACGTCTCAGCCGGAATCCAGCGCCCCTGTCTGTCCGCGAAAGGTGATGGATGAGCCCGGGAAGTCAACGCGGAAGTCCGGTGCCATGCGGAACTTGCGCACCAGTCCGACGTTCGGCATGTTTCAGCATGAGTTCGAAAGCACCCAAGTTCCTTGACGACGTCCTGTTGCGTTGTCGGAATGCCGGGCTGCGTCGCACTCGCGCGCTGGAGGCGGTCTTGCAGAGCCTGGTCAGCTCGAATAAACCTCTCACCTTGGCGCATGTTGCCGAGTCACCAGAACTTAAGAACAGCTGTGACAAGGCTACGGTCTACCGGCTGCTGACCCGTCTGGAACATCACGGCATCATCCGGCGTCTGGGCCTGCATGATCGCTCGGCATATTACTCCATGATTTTTCCGGGTCATCATGATGACTACCTGATCTGCACTGAGTGTGGCGTGATCGAGAAACTCGACCTGGCCTGTCCGGTGGAAAAGCTGGAAGCACAAATCTCGCGCGAGTCGGGCTTCCGGAAGCTGTATCACGAGCTTGAATTTTTCGGGGTTTGCCCGGCTTGTGGATGAAAGATGTTGCCGGGGAAACATCTTGCCGCGTGCTGAGTAACCTTTATTCTCGGAGCGTGCCATTTTTTATCGCTCAACTGAGTTTCTCAAGTCGCGCCGTGAGAGTTGGCGTGGCTGCGGCGATATTCCTGCTGATTGGTTTGACTGCGCCACTGTTGAAAGCTGATGATGCTGATCTGCACACGCTGCGGGCATCGTTCCGCCATGATTCGCTTAGCACGATCCTTCCGGAGAAGCGGGCCTATGCGGCGCAACTGCTGGCATTGGAAAAAAAACTGTCGACGGCGCGTGACTACGCGGACGCCATCAAGGTGCGGGATGAACGACTAGCGCTGGAACGGGAGATCGCCGTGTTTGAGCTGGAACTGCCTGCGCTTGGCATCCGCGCATCGGGCAAATCCGCATTGTTGCCCGAGCGTATTGTCTTCAGCCCGCAGGACGCCACGCTGGCGGGTGTGAAGCTGGATAAAGAGGGCGCGCTCACTGGCTGGGAAACTGCGGGAAGTGTTGCGACATGGAAGCTACCGCATCTCCCGGAGGGTGGATACGAGGTAATGGTGAAATACATCTGCGGCGAAAGCGGCAGCGTGACTTTTGAAGTTCGCGAGAAATTTTACATGCTCCGCAGCAAGGTGACGGAACCGGCAGGAAAGCAGAATGAAAAAGGTCTGGGCACCCTGCGGATACGAGATGGCGACGGCACGCTGACGCTGGCGGCCGATGGTGCCGGCCAGTCCGCGCAACTCCGCGTTGTCTCGCTTGAACTTATTCCCGTGACCCGATGATGACCTCCTTCATCCGCTGCCGGTTATTGTTATTGATCATGCTGATCTCAGCAGGCTTCGTTGGGTCAGTGCGTTCGCAGTCACCCGATGGACCCCGGCGACCGCTTCTACGCGAGATTCGAGAATTACGCGAGCAGTTCGCCCGGCGGGCCCTCGACTCAGGCCGGGTGCTGGCTGAGCAATATGCTAAAGCGCTGGCCGGTGTTGAGACCCAGGCTGCGGAATCCGACGACTATGAAACAGCTCTGGCAGCTCAGCAGCGGCGGCAGACGATAGCGGATAATTATTTGAACCGTGATCTGGACTCCAGTAACAGCATCGTCTTGAAGCCAGCTGATGCAAAAATCACCGGAGCAGTCTCTTTGGAAAAATCTGAAAACACCCTGGCCTTTCTTCGCACGTCAGGCAGCAGTGCGATGTGGGACTTATTCAAGCTTCCCCCGGGCAATTACACGGTAAATATCATCTGCGGCGTCGGCTGGCTGGACGAATTTCCGGCCGGTGGCAAGTCAGGCAATGAGCTTGAATTCGGTGAAGTCACCAGTCTGACCGGAAGCGATACCACCAGACTGGGGCTCACCCTGGAATACACCGGAGGTTGGAACGAATACAAAACTTTTACCATCGGCGACATCAAGCTGTCACGGAACAACGCTCGATTAGCGATCAGATCCAACATCACCCACGGCACTGGCAGTCTGATGCGGTTGAAGGAAATTCGGCTTACGCCCGCGCCCCCGTCGGTAAATCCTCCCGACAAGGAGGTCATAGCTGCCGCGCTCGCGGAACTGGAGGAGATTCGCAAGACGCATCAATGGCGAATCAAAGAACTCGAGCAGCCGCTGCTCAAAGCCTATCTAGCGAAGCTCACCACGCTCGGTGATGAATTGATCGCCAAGCATGATGAAGACGGCGCGGAGGCTGTCATGGCGGAATCAAGGCGCGTGTATGAATCGTTTGGAAGATCAACCAGACTGACCCGCGCTCCGACCGGTGGTTTGTCGACTGCAGGTCTTCAGGAAGTTCGTGGCGTGACGTTTGTCGAAGATCCGACTAACAGCGGTGATCGTTTTCTGGTCACGACTGGCGGTGAAAAATTTTCCGTGAAGCTCATGGCCGTGAGTTGTCCGTCGCCCAATCCAGAGGATCAGTCGTTGAATAAATTTCATGAGCGCTATTTCAACATCACGACAGTGGACAGCGCCACGATTGGGCGGCAGGCGAAGGATTTCACCGCCGCATTTCTCAAAGACAGGCCGCTAAAATTATTCACCCGCTGGCAGAAGGATCGGACCGGTTCCGTGCTGGCCACCGTGCTGTCGGCTGACTTCGGCGACTTCGGTGGCATCCTGGTCGACAACGGACTGGCTGCGGTCATGGAACCGACCTCAAAAAATCCAGCCCAGCTCAAGACCGAGGCTGGCACTCGAGACATCCTCAAGCAGCGTGAAGCAGATGCCAAAGCAAAACCGGTGCCGCCGGGCGCATGGGCATTTACTGGCGAAATCAAAACCGCACCCTGATCAATCCGTCCGATGCGCATGACTTTTCATCACTCAATCTGCCTGGCTGCATTCGCCGGAATTATGTTGTCCGTGACAGCGGCGGCTCAAACCAATGAAATCGGCCAGACGCCAGCTGAGCGGCTGGAACAGCTCGATGAAACCTATTCAACCAATCTGCGCAAATACCATGCGCCCATCATTCAGGAATACCTGATTTCCCTGGATAAACTCAAGCAGACGATGGCGCAGCGCGGTCGCACTGAGCGCATCGCCGATGTGCAAGCGGAGATTGATCTTGTAAAAAATATCTCAACGGGTTCCGGGCTCCTGCCCTACGATGTGCTGAATCGTGAGCATCATGGATTCATGTCGGACCAGCGGCCCGCGTCGGAGCCATTCATGGACAAAGGTCAAAAAAATAAGATTCGGGAATCTGCCCTAATTCTTACTGCTGCATCTGCGAAAAGGTTCTCGCCGGCCCTCGCCAGCCTGACCGTCAAACCTGACGGTCGCGCGGTGCCAGTCGGTGCGGTTGAGTGGCAGATCGATAAAATTCCCGCAGGCGACCATCGCATTTCCATTCTCTATTCCTGTGCTGGAAAACCCGCTGACACCACTATCATCGCGCACCTCGGTTCGGTCAGCGTGCCTCGCGCATTCACCGCCGCCAACGCCACCGGAGGCATCAATGAATTTCGTATCGCGGTTCTGGGTGACTTCCATTTGGACAAGAGTCTCACCGGAGCAAGCCTGGTGCTGCAGAATGCCGATCCCGCCAGCGCCGCCATTTGGGTGCGTCAGGTGATCATCATGAAGGTTGCGGAAAACGAGAAGAAATAGGCGTGCGGCCCGGGTCGGATCGTTGCCGAGGTGACGAGGCACTAAATGGATGTTGAGATTGCCGTTCGCAGAAAAAAGTTAGAGCCTCCTCACGTCGGCTGCTACGCATGATCGAACAGTAATCGTCCCAGCGTCTCTGCGCAGGTCATGCCGACATCGTCGGCGATAATTCCCACTGCCAGAGCGTGACGGATGCGGCGCACGCCTACGCTGCCGAAGTAAACTGCCAGCACGTAGAATGTCGTTTCCGTGGAGCCATACATGACGGCAGCCGTGTATTTCAAGAAACCAGTCGAAGAAGGATTCAATATAATTTCGTTGAGAATTCCCTGCGATCCTGAACCGCTCAAGGGCCGCATGATCGCCATCGGCAGAAGTTCCGCCGGCAGATGGATCAAGCGCAGCAGGGGATCCAGCAACTGCCCCAGCAGCAGCATCGCGCCGCTCTCTTTGAACACCGCCAGCGCCGTGAGCATCACCACCAGGAACGGCATGATCCGCGTGACGACGGCGAATCCGTCCTTGGCGCCTTCGACGGCTTCTTCATAAACCGGCACGCCCTTCGCCAGCGCAAACAGCACTGCCACCACCAGCACCAGCGGAATGGCCAGCGTAGAGACGCGGCGCATGTATTGCGGCCAGCTGGGACCTTCGGCGGTGGCTTCATTTGATGTCGCTTTTTTTGCCGACTGCAATTCAGCGGATCGCTGGTCAGTTTCCGACTTCTTTTTCGCCGCATGATCGATGACGGACTGCAAGCCGGTCGCCGAGAGAAAGCTTTCGCGATGTTTCGGAAAAAGCTCAAACCATCCACCGAGCGCGAAGGCTAACGCCGCCACTGCGATCAGGCTGCGGCGCAGAATCGATGCGCGGAATGGCGTGGTGGCGGGATCTTGCCCCGAATTGGATTCAGGCGAGGGCAAGATGTCTGCGCAATTTTCATCGGGCAGTTGCCGGAAGATTGGTAGCTTCTCCAGCAGCTTGACTGCGATGATAGCGCAGATGGTGGCGCAGAGCGTCGAGCACAAAGTTGGCGTGATGATTTGATAGGGATTTTTTACTCCGCCGGCGCTGAGAAAATTAATCGCCGACATGGGGATGAGCATGAAGCCGGCGGTATTGAGCGCGAGAAACATGCACATGGCGTTGCTGGCGCTCTGTTTGTTGGGGTTGAGAGTTTGCAGATGTTCCATCGCCTTCAGGCCGAAGGGTGTGGCCGCGTTGCCCAGGCCCAGTGTGTTGGCCGCGATGTTCATCACCATGGCGCCCATCGCAGGGTGATCCGCCGGCACGCCGGGAAACAAGAGGCGCATCAGTGGCGAAAGCGCCCGTGCCACCTTGTTGAGGAGACCCGATTTTTCCATGACCCGAAGCACGCCCAGCCAGAGCATGATCATGCCCGCCAGGGGCAGCGCCACTTTCATGACGGCGTCTTTGCAGATGGTAAAGATGCTGTCCACCACTCCAGCCTCAACGCCGAGCCGACCAAATATTGCCCCCACGATCAAACCTGTGAGCAGGAGAAAAGACCAAACGTAATTCAGCATGTTATTTAGGTTCGTCGTTCTTGGTTCAAGGTTCGTAGTTTGCAGGTGGTTAACAAACATGCAAATGCTGCGCGCCAGTTGAGTTCATGCTGATTTCCCTTGAACGATGAACCAAGAACCCTGAACGATTAGCCTGTGTCACTCTCCCGCGAACTGCGCCATCCGATCAAGGTCGTCTGCCACCGCACTGGCCTTACTTCGCATGCCATCCGCGTGTGGGAGCGGCGCTACGGCCTGATCTGCTGTAAGCGCACGGAATCCAACCGCAGGCTTTACTCCGATGAAGAGATCGAAAAACTGCGCGTTCTGAAATGCCTGACTGACCGGTGGCAATGGTCCGCTGCTGCACAAGACGCCGGAGCAATGCCTCGCCTGCTGTTTGGAGGCTGTGAAACGCATTGAGCAACCGTTGCTTACCGAGCTGCTGGAGAACGCGCGGATTCGTTACGGTCACCGGGTCACTTTGCTGCGGGTGGTCGCGCCCTTTGTTCATGAAGTCGGCGAAGGCTGGCGCAAGGGCGAGCTGCGAGTCGCCCACGAGCATCTGGCCACGGCGGTGGTGCGGGATTTTCTATCGCTCGGGGCTCGGAGTTATCCGAAGCGATTGAATGCGCCGGAGCTGATCGTGTCTACGCCCGCTGGCCAGACGCACGAGGTTGGTGCTCTGCTGGTCGCGGCGGCGGCGCGCGATGTCGGCTGGCGCGCGACGTATCTCGGACCGTCTTTGCCCGCCGAGGAAATCGCCGCCTGCGCCAAACAGCGTCAGGCCCAGGCTGTCGCGCTCAGCCTCGTCTATCCCAACGATGATCCCGATGTGCCCGGCGAACTCAGCCGACTGCGCAAACTACTGCCGCAGAATGTTGCCCTGCTCATCGGCGGACGTGCCGCCTATGGATATCACCAGGCCTTGCGGGTGCCCGATGTGCGGTTGATCACCGACCTCGGCGCGCTCGAATCCGCGCTCGAAGAATTAACGGCGGCCAAAACAAAATCATGAATCCCGCGCTGTGAAACTGCTTTTCGTTTGTATGGGAAACATCTGCCGCTCTCCAGCGGCGGAGGGCGTGATGCGCGCAATGTTGCAGAAGGCCGGTCTCGGTAAAATGATGACGGTGGATTCGGCAGGCACGCTTGATTATCACACCGGAAAGCAGCCCGATAAACGGATGGTCGATGCAGCGGCCAAACGTGGCGTGATCCTTGATCATCAGGCGCGACAGGTTCGAGCAAATGATCTTGTGAATTTTGATCTGATCCTTGCCATGGACAAAGACAATCTCGCAGAAATCAAGACGCTGGATCCCGAGGCTCGTTACCGCAGCAAGATCAAGCTCTTCGGCGAGTTCTGCACGAGGTATAAAATTACCGAGGTGCCAGATCCCTATCTTGGAGGTTCGGCGGATTTTGAACTGGTGCTCGATCTTCTGGAAGACGGGTGCGCTGAAATTGTTTGTCGCATCCAGGCGGGGACAATGCTGCCGCCTTGAAGTCCGGGCTGCGGACTATTCCGGTTGCGGCACCGTATCCGTTTCGCTGGCGTGGGGCTTGTCGGAGATGTCTTCCTCGTTCACACCGTCAACACGCAATGAGATTTTCACGTCATGCTTGCGCGCGGCCACATTCATCAGGGAACGGATGGCGCTGATGGTAAAACCATTTTTTCCCACCACGCGCTTCACATCTTCGGGCGCGAGCTGGAGCCGGTAAGAGATGGCTCCGTTGGTATTGGTGCCGATGGCGATGCTGGCCTGGGCGGGGTGGTCGATTAGATTCGCCACCACATACATCAAGAATTCACGAAGCGCCTCGGGTGTGTCCATGTTGATAAAGATTGCACGCCACGCAGGTATTCCGCCAACGCGACGGAGCGAGTGGCGGAAGTTTTTTCAAAACCGCTGAGATCAGGCCTTAGCCAGAGCCTTCTCGGCTTTCTTCAGCAGGCTGCGCACAGTCTCACTGGGCTGGGCACCAAGGGAGATCCATTTGTTGGCCTTATCGAGATTTACCTTCACGTTGTTATCTGCCATCAGCGGATCGTAGGTGCCGAGAATTTCAAGGAAACGTCCATCGCGTGGGAACCGCTGGTCAGCGGCGACGATGCGATAAAACGGACGGTTTTTGGTGCCTTCGCGGCGGAGTCTGAGAACGACCATATGGGTTTTGCGTGGGTTGGAAAAGGAGGGCCGTGAAAGTCCCTGTCATTGGGAAAAAAGCAAGTAGAAAATCCCTTTTCAGTGACGCAGTCCCGGCTATGTTCCGCCCGCAACGCAACTTAGCAACCCGGAGAGGTGGTCGAGTGGTTTATGGCTCCAGTCTTGAAAACTGGCGTGCGGAAACGCACCGTGGGTTCGAATCCCACCCTCTCCGCCACTAAAAAAAGCTCTAACTAAGATTGATCGGCTGTCCAGCGCACGGCGTAGTGGATGACTTCTGTGTTGCTCTTCAAGCCCAGTTTATCTTTGATGTTGCCTCGATGGGTGTCCACGGTCTTGAGGGTGACGTTCAATTCCTTGGCGATCTGGTGATTGTCTTTGCCCTGACCGGTCAGGCGGAAGACTTCGAGTTCGCGATTGGTGAATTTGCCGACACCACCATGGGAGCCTGTCGAGTCCGTATGAGTGAGGGAATCAAGTGCCAATGTGGCTGTTCGCTCAGTGGCAAAGATTCGCCCGCTCATGACGGTGGTGATGGCCTGCATGATCTTTTCCGGGCCCGCCTGCTTCATGATGTAACCGCGCCCGCCTGCGCGCAGAACTCGCATGGCGTAGAGGCTTTCGTCGTGCATGGAAATCACCAACACGGGCAGTTTGGGTTTGATGGCGTGGACATTCTGCATCAGTTCGAGCCCGCTCATTCCCGGAAGGCCGATGTCAACGAGCAGGAGGTCGGGGTTCAGCTTGGAGATTTCGTCGAGTGCCTGGACGGCATTGTCCGATTCACCGCAGACAACTAGATCGGGCATCTGCTCGACGATACGCACAAGTCCGTCCCGGAATATGGGATGATCGTCGACGACGAAGACTTTTTTTTGGGCCTGAATTTCTGTCTGGTTAGTGGTGCTGGTGTTCATAGGGTTGCTTGGTTGGGGGTTATTTTTTCGGAGTGTGAATCATGCAGGTCACGCTGGTTCCTTCGTTATCATTATTCGATTTGATGCTAAGATTGCCGCCGATCATGTCGGCCCGATATTTCATGATGCGCAAGCCCATGCCATCGCCATTGATCGGTTTTTTAGCCATGGATATACCATCATTATTGATAGTCAGATAGGTCTGGCGCGTATTGGAGGAGAGTTCGATTTCGATGTTTTTTGCTCGCCCGTGCTTGATGGCGTTGGTGATGGCCTCCTGCGCGATGCGGTAGAGGTGGGTGGCGACGGTGTAGTCCAGAACAAGTTGCTGCGGGCATTTGCAGACGCAGTTTACTTTGAACATCTCCGTGGTTCGTCTGGCCAGTTCTTCGAGCGCAGACGAGAGTCCTTCAGCCTGCAATGCTACGGGATACAGACCCTGGGCCAGTTTACGGGTCAATTCGAGGGATTCCTGGAGCTGTTTGGTGATCTTGGCGGCAGCTGCTGCATCCGATGAATTTTGGGTGACCAGGCTGCTTTCGAGCAGCTGGCTCAAGCACCAGATGCCGGCGAGTTGCTGGCCCAGATCGTCATGCAAATCCTGGCCGATGCGCTTCTGCTCGCGCTCGCTGATCTCGAGGATTTCCTTCTCCAACTGGCGGCGGGTCGTCATGAGACTTCGAAGCTCTTTATTGGCCTTGCTCAGCTCTGCCGTGCGCTGATCCACGCGGGTTTCTAGTTCGGCATTTTGCTGTCGAATGGTCTCCTCGGCACGCTTGCGTTCGCTGATGTCGCGAACGATCCCCTGGATCAATGTCTTATCTCCCACCTCCACTTTGACCAAGCTAACTTCCGCAGGGAACGGCGTGCCGTCGAGTTTTGTATGCGTCCATTCGAAAAATTGCGGCTGGCCGTTGAGAGCGGCATTGAGTTTCTCCAACGCAAGCTCGGTCGAGTCCCGGCCGTCCGGCTGGAAGGGGGGAGAAAATTCGTAGGGCGGATGCCCCAGAAACTGGTCGCGCGAGTGGCAGCCGAACATCTCCAGCGATCGCGCGTTACAATCAATAAACAGATCGTCCTCCGTGATGATAATCGCATCACTGGCATTCTCGAAGAGCGCATGAAACTTTTCTTCACTATCCCGCAGTGCTGACTCGGATTGCTTCCGCTCGATGGCGATGCGCGCGACATG
>JAIOQF010000242.1 GCA_021413535.1 Verrucomicrobiota bacterium | reverse complement strand
CGCGCGCTTCGCCAGCAGCCCCAGTAGTCACTTCACCGTCCATGGGCCAAAGATCGGGCGCGACAGCGCGCTGCTCACCGCCGCAGTGAACGTCGCTTGGAGACGCTACGCCTGCTATCTTGCCTATCAAGCAGACTTGGGGTGCAAGAATTACGAAAATCAGAGTGTGCTTGCCGGCTTCCGCGTCGGCTGGTGAACGAAGGATTGATTGGAAAAAACTCGATTCAGCGACTGACGGGCAGGTGCAGCATGCCGGCGCCGGCCTGCTGTTTGTTGGCGGGGATGCTCAGTGCGCTCTTCGACAGGGTCGTAAACACATTACCACCCTGGCTCAAGATGGCGGCAGCGGCTCCGCTCACCAGTGCGGCGGCTTGCGATGTGCCATCGCCGATGGCCATGTAGGGCTTGTTCCCCTGCGCGTAAGCCGAAGGAACTCCCACACCGGGCGCAGCCAGCGTGGGATTCCCGGAGTTGGAAAAATAAGCGAGCCGGCCGGCGGCATCGACTCCGCTCACCGAGATGACACCGGGGTAAGCCGCAGGCCAGTCTTTCACGGCAGCACTGTCGTTGCCAGCAGAGGCCACCACGACAACACCACGCTGCAACGCATCATGGATCGCCTGCGCCACGACCGGCGAATCACCGTAGGAACCCATGCTGATGTTGATGATCTGCGCCCCGCGATCCAAGGCCAGCTCGATTCCGCGCGCGAGCAGAAAGCTGTCACTGCCGCCGGCACCCGCGATGCGCACGTCAAGAATTTTTGCCGCAGGCGACACACCCTGCGCGCCCTGGACATTGCCGACGATCAACGAAGCGATCGCAGTGCCATGCCCCTCGAACGGCAGTCCATCGTTCACCAGATCAACATGCGTTACCTGGCCATCGCTAAACGCGGGATGCGCCGTCACACCTGAATCCAGCACGGCAACCGTGACGCCCTTGCCCCATTGCGAGCGATTGATCTCCGGACCAGCTCCGATGGCTGAGAGCAGCGCATCGCCAAACTGCACATCACCGCCGCCGTTGCGTTGTTCCTTCGGTGGTATGCCTGGTGGCTGCACCGGAAAATTCGCCCCGATGCCTGCGTAATCTCCAGCGTGATCGTCAAGTTCACGACGGAGCTTGTCGAGAGAATCAAACGCCACACGCACACTCCGCAATGAATCGAGCCGACCCTTCACGATCAGTCCTTGGGAAGCAGCGCGCTTAAGAAAATCAGACATGGCCGCAGTCGACGCGAAAGTGAGAATCGCTTCGTTGGGAATGGCCCCCTTCGGCTGCACTTGCTGCGCCAGTTCATCAGCTGGTTGAGTAACGCCGGAAACATCTACAGACTTAATGTCAGGAGTAAATGTCTGGGAACCACCTGCAAGAATACTGGGGTTACGAGAGACTGCCGAAGTCGCCCCAGTCGACACCAGATCGGTTGCCGGACACCAATGAAACTTCACTGCAATCACGCCCGCTATCGCCAGCAGAATCATGCCGATGATCGCGACTCTAGATGCAGATGGGCGGACTGGCTTCATGAAGGGTGAATGATTCCGCGGTCAATATAGCTTCGGTCTGGACATTTGCACAGAGATCATCCGGGCACAGCGCGATTCGGATCTTGCTGCCAATGTTCTAAAAATTTGAAATCCAGGTGAACCGAAAAATCTGGTCGTTCGCACGGGGGCTGGTGACCGGCAAATCCACGCCGCACATCAGAATATGCCGTCTCGCCAGAGTGAATCGGAAGCCCGGTGTCAGCACTGTTGTGGTTCTACCCTGATGCTCGCCATCGAGTAGAGTCCTGCCAAAGCCTTCCACAAAAGTGGTGAAGTTTGCCAGAGTGGCCTGCGGCGAACTCCAGCTCTTCGCAAGCGATACGTCATAGGTGGCGTCATTGCGGGTGCCACCGGTTGCCATCGGCCCTGCGAATATTTCGTGTTGGACATGATAGTAGAAGCCCGTGCGACCGAGACCGAGCGGCGAGAGATCTTCCCAGCCTGCCAGCGCGTAGCTCCATGTCGTGAGATGCTCACCCACGTCTCGATCCGGCAGCGAGACCTTGAGATTGAGCGCCAACGAGGACTGCCGGTTCTCGATTAATTGAAGCCGGCCAAAGATTCCACCTGCCGTCCCGTCCTCACTGGAACCGTGGCGACCTTTGAGCCATTGATGATTCACAAACACGGCGGGCATAAAGCGGCGGTTCAGCGCATACTCGACGGTCGCATTGACGAACTCACTCTGCGAGAAGCCGGGACTGCGACGGCCCGTCTCCAATGAGGTGTCGAGCCTGAAAAGTTGGACGAGAAAATTTGTCTGCACCCGCAACAAGGACATGTCGGGCGTTCCTTCGCCCCGCTGCAGTTTCGACCAGGGCTGGTTCCAGCCTTCGCTGAAGAAGTTCGAAAGCGAGAGATCAGCCGGAGCATCAGATGAGTTCCCGATGGTCACCGCCTTTGAAATAGTCTCCTCGCTGTGCAGCGATGTCGTGACGAACAGGCAGGACATCATCGCCGCTGCAACCGAATGTATTGTGTGACTTAGGTTCATCTGCGGTCAAACCATGTCATCTGACAAGAAGCGGATCCGCTTGTTGACGTCAGTGTTGATTGAGTGATACGGCTGCAACAGATTACCCGGAGCGAACAAGGTCTGCCGAATGTGCTCCAAATCATCGTCGCCAATGGCATTGGCAAAAATCGGCAGCAGGTAGTTGATGCCAGACCGCGACGGCTTCATAAGCTCAGCATCATAGAAGTCCGGGTGCATGTAACGTGCATGAATCAGCCCCCAGCGGTCGCGCAGCCGGTTGGCGTCAAATCCTTCGACGTGAAAGCCCGCGGACTCGTTGTGCTGCAGGATCGACACCGCGTTGTTGCGCCCCTCCAGCAGCATCTCCAGCGCCTTCGCTCCGAGCTGTGCTGCATGGAAGCGGTCGAACAAAATGGGCCGCCCGCCGCGCTGCGTGTGCCCCACCTTGCGGGTGAAAATCGCCTCCTTCGCAGTGTCGCCACGCCGGTAGCTGCGGAAATAATTGTCGCCGATGAGCTGAATCAAGCGCGTGCGCAGGGCCTCCGCCGCTCCGCTGAGCGCGAGATTGCCCGCCGGGTCGGAGGACTTGATTGCGGCGCCAAGTTCGTTGGCTTGGGAATCCACAATGCCTTCGCCACACACGATGACGACGCTCTTCTGCAGATCATAAATCTGCTTCACCCTCTCGGCGAGCTGCTCCACGTCGACCGGCGACTCCGGCACGAGAATGAGATCGGGACGGCCATACGCCGAGCCCAGGGCGATGTAACCCGAGTGGCGTCCCATCACCTCGATAATGGCGATGCGCCGATGGCTCTCTGCCGTCGTGCGGACACGCTCGATTGCGCTCGCAGAAACGTAAACCGCCGTCGCATAACCGGGCGTGACGTAGTTCACGATCTGATCAAGACTGAACACCGAGCGTGACTGAGAACGCTTATAGCGAAATCCACCTTTGACTGAAGGATCGCTCACCCGAAGCCATTCGTCGGGTTCGTGCGGGTAGTTGAGACCGAGATCGTTGTCGATGGTCTTCGGTGCGAGCACTGCGGGAATACGTTCCGCTATCGGCTGCAGTCCGTTTAACGTCCCTTCTCCCCCAATGCAGATGAGGCCGTCGATTCCGAGCTTCTTCAGACGATCCACCACCATGTCGAGGTCCTCTTTTTTTTCAGGATCCACGAAGTCGCGTGACGAACCAATCAGCGTGCCACCGATCGCCGGATCCAGTTCGGGAATCGTCTGAAAAAGCGGATTCAGCGCCAGGTGCGGCACCCGCGGATTGAAGAGACAGTTGAATCCCTTGATCAGTCCGACGACTTCGACCTTGAGTTGGTTGGCGCGCACAACAGCGCCGTAGATGGTTGCGTTCAGAGCCGGCGTGTCGCCGCCGGCGGTGAGAATGCCAATGCGTTTCATGGTGGCTGCGGATTGTCTTGAAAAACTAATGGAAGAAAACTAACACCATGATCTGTGCCACAAGGATGCGGCAAAGCATTGTCAGCGGATACACCGTGGCGTAGGCGACGGAAGGCGAGTCGGAGCCCACGAGGTTGTTGGCAAAGGCTAGCGCAGGAGGATCAGTCATGCTCCCGGTAAGCAGCCCGCTGAGATCGATGTAATTCAACCGCAGCCAGCAGCGGCCGGCGATCCCTGCGGCGAGCAACGGGATCATGACCACCAGCACGGCGGAAAAGCCCCAGATCATTCCATCAAAGCTCATGACGGTGGCAAAAAACTTGGGGCCAGCGCCGAGTCCGACGCAGGAGAGGAACAAGGCGATGCCCAGCTCGCGAAACGCGACGTTGGTGTTCGCAGGCATGTGCCACACCAGTGGACCAATCTTGCCAATCCGGCTCAACAGTATCGCCACCACCAGAGGGCCACCAGCCAGTCCCAATTTAAGCGGACTCGACAATCCAGGCACCGCCAGCGGAACCAGACCAGCTAGCACCCCAAACGCAAGTCCGACGAACACCGGGATGAAGTGTGTTTGGTTCAATGCCTGGAGCGAATCACCGAGCGCATCGGCTGCTCCATCGATCCCCTTGGGATCACCCACCACGTGCAAGAAATCGCCAAACTGGAGCCGCACATCCGGCACAGCTGTCATCTCCACACCCGAGCGCACGATACGGGTTACTGCGACGCCAAACAGAAGATCAAGCCCGGTTTCGGCTATCGATCTTCCCAGCATCTTGCGGTTGGTCACCACGACGCGACGGAAGGACACCGCGCCCGGCGCCTTCATCAGGTCATGATCGCAGCGAGTGCCAACGATCCGCTGAAATTTTTCGAGATTTGCCGTCGTGCCCACCAGCAACAGATGATCGCCCGTATGCACAATGCTGTCTTCGGTTGCGGTCATGACCTCCGTCGCCCCGGCTCGTTGAAGGCGTGAAATCATCACACCGGTCTCGCGCCTCCCCGGCAGATCCCGCAAGGCGAGCCCGTCCAGGTGCGTGTTATCAACGGTCACATTCAAGCGCGCGAGCGGCTCGATGCCAGTTCGCTGCGAAGCTTCAAACTCCCTCGCCTCCGCCGCCACGTCCGCGCTGCAGATCGGAAGCGTTCACGGACAGCAGTGCCTGCTGGGCGGCACCCAGTGAAGGCGTGTTCGTCGTCGCACCGGAAAACAAGCCGAGGCGCGCCCCGGGCTCAATATGAAATAGAACGCCGCAGAGCCAGGTGCAAAGGAATCCGAGGAACACGATGGCGACGGCAAAGACATTCAACTTCAACCCCGTCCTGCGTAACGACGCGAAAAAACCAGGGCCAAGCTGCAGGCCCATCATGAATACAAACAGCATCAGACCAAACTCCCGCACGAACTCCAGCACTGAGTGCTCGAGAACAAATCCAAGACTGCCGGCGATCAAGCCAACAAAGAGCACCCCGGCCGAGCCCAATCCGATGCCGCGAATTTTCACAGAACCAAGAACCAGACCCACGGCTGAGACCGTAGTTAGGAGCACCAAAGATGAGGCTGTCGGCAGGGTTGCTGGTAATGACACGTGAGACTGGTCTTCCGTAGGAAATCTAT
>JAIOQF010000150.1:3440-12712 GCA_021413535.1 Verrucomicrobiota bacterium | reverse complement strand
ATGGAGGCAACCACAAAGAGCTTCTAAAACAGCTGAAATACTGGTATAAACATCCCAAGCGATAAGCCTTAGCTACTTCAGCCCCTAAATTTAACCCGAGCCAGGCCTGGCACTCGCCGAAGTTCGCCACGCACTGGATGAACCCCGTGCTGCAAGATGGCTTTCTCTACGGCATCGACGGCGAGACGGAACAGGCGTCGCAACTCGTTTGCTTCGATGCTGCAACTGGCACAGAGAAATGGCGCCAAGACGTAACCTGGGATGATGTGGAAATGACGCAGAAGAACGGCGGCCGACCTGCGAAGACAAGCATCCTGCGCGCCAGCTTGCTTCGAGTCGATGGCAAAGTTCTCTGTCTCGGTGAGACGGGTGCGCTGGTCTGGCTCGATCTGACGCCGCATGATGCCAAGATCGAAGCCCGCGCCCAATTATTTTACTCACCGCACACCTGGTGCCTGCCGGCAGTGAGCCGGGGGCTGCTATATGTCATGCAGAACGAGCGGGAAATGGTCCGGGAATCCGGCGGACCGCGAATTCTTTGCTACGATTTGCGACGGCCGTGACTACTCGCGGCGTATTATCTGGGAATAACGAACATTTCCCGGCCTCTCATGACCAAGCTGCTTGTATTATGAAATTGAACACGCATCTCATCATCCTCGGCATCACCCTGGCGGGATTCAACCTGTCGAACGCCGAGGACAAACCAGCAGCAAACTCCAACGACAAGAAAAGCAAACCCATGGAAAATGCCAAAGTAATCAAGACCGACGAGGAGTGGCGTCAGAAGCTGACGCCCGAGCAATACGCCATCACCCGTCAGGCCGCTACCGAGCGCCCCAACGGCAAGGCCTACGCCGAGTTCAATAAACAAGGAGAAGGCACATACTATTGCATCTGCTGCGGCGCCGAGCTTTTCACTAGCAATGAAAAGTTTCACAGCGGCTGCGGCTGGCCCTCTTTTTATGACACATCAAAGGCCAAGAACGTCAGCGAGCGCATTGACGACTCCACCGGAATGCGGCGGATCGAAACGGTCTGCAAACGCTGTGATGCGCACCTCGGTCATGTGTTTGAGAAAGAAGGTTTCAACACTCCCACGGATCGACGATTCTGCATCAACGGCGCGGCCTTGAACTACGTCCCCAAGGGCGGAGCGGCACCGAAGCTGGAGCCCGTGGAATCACTCAAAGTTCAAGACAAAAAAGCTGAGGTGAAAAAGGCGGCAGGCGAGTGAAGGGCAGTCAAAAGGGATAAGTGAAAAGTTAAAAGGGGTAAGAGCGCGCGTCGTGAGTATGATGGCGCGTTCTTGTATGCCATCCTCACCAGTGACGAAAAGTGCGAGCGATTTAGCATCTGATAATACCGCTCTGATTATTCCACAAACTCGATCATCTCATAAAGCTTCGGATCGCGCACCGGCGCGCGCAGACCTGCTTTGATCTTCTTCACCGTCGCGGCAAACAAATCCGCGCCACCCTCCCCGCTCTCACCATCGCCCAGATCGCCAAACTCCGCCTCGAGCTTTTCCGGGTCTTCGCCCGCTTCGAGACGCTTCACCATCTCGCGCATTTCCAGCGGAACTTTGTCGCCCATGGCATCCGTCATCTTGCGCATGAGTCGGCCCATCTGCCGCGGATCGGGATTGTTCTCGTCCATGCCGGTCATCTCGCGCTCCATCTCGGCCATGAAGGATTCCATCTTCGAGTCGTCCAGGCCCTCGAACGGATCACCCGCGACAGGTTCGCCCACGCCCTTGATGAACGCGAACTTCGACAGACGCTTCTCCATGCGGAGCTTCGGATCATCCGGGCAGCGCGGCGTCTGCTCGCGATATGCCAGGCTGCGCGCCAGGAAAGAATAGACCTTGTTGTTGTCCGGGCAGTAGAATTCGTAGATGGGCATAATACGTGAGGTGTTGCACAAGACATGCGCCCCGCTAGGATTTCAAGCCGATGCGCCAGTTCGATTGTCCTCAATGCGGAGCCCCCGTGGTCTTTCAAAGCGCCACGACGGAGGCGGCGGTCTGCGCCCATTGCCAGAGCATGGTGGTGCGCCACGATGTGAATGTCGAAGCCATCGGCAAGATGGCCGTGCTGCCGCCCGACATGTCGCCTCTGCAAATCGGCGCCCACGGCGAGATCGACGGACTGGCCTTTACTTTGCTAGGCCGGTTGCGCGTGCGCTGGAGCGACGGCAGTTGGAACGAATGGTTCGTGGAATACGCCGACCACTCCCGCGGCTGGGTCGGCGAAGCTCAGGGCTTCTTCATGGTGCTGCGCGAATCGAAACTAACATCACCAATCTCCGAGTCGCCTGATGATCTCAAAGCGGATCAACTCGTCGAGATCAATGGCGCGGCCTATCGCATCACCGACAGCAAACTGGTTTCCTGCCTTGGGGGCGAGGGCGAACTTCCGTCACCGGTGCAAGTCGGCGAACCATGGCAGTCGATCGACCTTCAGCGCAGCGACGGCTGCGTGGCCACATTGGAATGGAACGATGGCGCGTGGCGCTTCTTTGAAGGCAAGAACGCCAGCTTCCTCGAACTCAAGTGGCAGAACTTGCGCGCGCTGCCTGGCTGGGACGGCGTCCCAATGGAGACGCAACGCAACCAGACGGACGCGCTCAACTGCCCCTCGTGCGGCGGCATGGTGAACTTGCGCGCTGCGGGCTTCACGATGACAGCCGTCTGCTCGCATTGCGGAAAACTGCTCGATACCACAACGCCTAAACTCAAAGTCGTGCAGTCGGCGGCCGAGGCGCGCACCATCAAGCCAGCAATCCCGCTGGGCCAGCACGGCATGTTTGACGGCATCGAGTGGGAACACATCGGCTTCCAATACCGCCGCGATCCCTGGTGCGGCTGGACCGAATACCTCTTGTTCAATCCCGGTCACGGATTCCGCTGGCTGACAGAATTTCAAGGTCACTGGACGCTCGTTGATCGAGCGCTCAACGCACCGGAAAACTACGACCGGGAAATAACCTACCAGGACCGGCACTATCGCATGTTTGCCGACGAAACCTGCGAAGTGAAATATGTCGAGGGCGAGTTCTACTGGCAGGTGCGCCGCGGCGAGAAGGCGCGCGTCGCTGATTATATCGCGCCGCCCTACATCCTCTCGCGCGAGTTTTACCCCGAACTAAACGAAGTGTCGTGGTCCGCTGGCGAATCCATCGAACCCGCAGCGTTGCAGACCGCATTCGGACTGCCATCCATCAAAGGCCCCATGCCCGGCACCGTCGGCATCGTTCAGCCCAATCCTTGGACTTCGCGCTGGCGGGAATTGAAGCCGCTCGCGCTTACACTGGGCACACTGCTCCTCGCGCTCCAACTCATCAGTTCGCGACACAGCGCTGCCGGTCAGAATTACCGTGACAACTTTGTCTTCGACCGGATCACTGCAGCAGCGACACCCATCGTGACCAAGCCCTTTCAGATCAACCAGCAAGGCGGCGTGGACATCACCATCGATGCCGCAGTGGATAATGCTTGGCTCGGTTTCGACCTCGACCTGATCGATCAGAAAACCGGCGTGCAGTATTCCACACCTCTCACGGTGGAGTATTACCATGGCTACGATGACGGCAACTGGAGCGAAGGCGGCCAGAGCGCTACGGCCACCATTCCCGGAGTTCCGCCCGGCACTTACTCCATCGCGCTCAACGGCGAAGCGGACCCGAAGATCACCACCCTGCCATTTTCGATCACCGTGAAGAGTGGCCAGACCTACTGGTCGAATTTCTTTATCGGCGCCCTCGCGCTTCTAGCCTATCCGTTGTATGCCGGGATACGGCATTTCTCTTTCGAAGCGAAGCGCTGGAAGGACAGTGACTACTCCCCCTATCCCAAGGCCAGCACTGACAGTGATGACGATTGACACATGAACTTCGGCAGGCATCCCATCTACACCGCGCTCGGCATCGGCTTCAGCGTCTGGCTTCTCCTCGCCAACACGCGCGGCTGGAGCCTCTGGCACTCCGCGGGTCCGGCGCGCTGGTTTTCCTCCTCCGGCCCCAGCGGCATCAGTCACAAGTAACCAACCCCCATAACACCATGATTACACTAATTAACTGGCACGACTTCGTCAGCTCTCTGCTCTACTCGATCATTGGCGTCATTGTTTTTTGCGGCACTTTCATCATCGTGGACAAGCTCACGCCCTACGATCTTTGGAAGGAACTGATCGAAAAGAAAAACCAGCCGCTCGCCATCGTCGTAGGCGCCGTGGGCCTCGGCATCTGCATCATCATCGCGGCAGCGATGCACGGGTAAACTTGTGTGGCAGGCGACGAAAACACGCCAGTAGTGCCAGTGGACCCGCGGGAGCGTTCCACGCGCCTGCTGCTGCTCGCGTCAGTCTTCACCATCGCGACTTGCGGGCTCATCTATGAACTGATCGCTGGCACGCTGGCCAGCTATCTGCTCGGCGATTCGATCACGCAGTTCTCCACCATCATCGGCGTCTATCTCTTCGCCATGGGCGTCGGCTCCTGGCTCTCGCGCTACGTCACCCGCAGACTGGTGGCCACGTTTGTCGAGATCGAACTGCTCATCGGACTGATCGGTGGCTGGTCGGCGGCCCTGCTCTTTCTCATGTTTGAAAGTGCCGGTTCGTTCCGCGTGCTGCTCTATGCACTGGTGTTCATCATCGGCACGCTGGTAGGCATGGAGATTCCGCTTCTGCTGCGATTGCTGAAAGACCGGCTCGAGTTCAAGGATCTGGTTTCCCGCGTGCTGTCGCTCGATTACGTCGGGGCGTTGCTCGCTTCGCTGCTATTCCCGCTGGTGCTGGTGCCGCACCTCGGGCTGATGCGCTCCAGTTTTCTCTTCGGCTTTCTCAATGCACTCGTGGGTCTCGTCGCGCTGTTCATGCTCAAGCGCGAGATCGCCTGGTGGCGCGGCTTGCTGGCGCAAGGCATCGCCATCCTCGCGCTCATCACGGCGGGCTTCATCTTCGCCGATCAACTGATGGCCATCTCCGAGCGCGGCTATTACTCCGGCGAAAACATCATCCTGAGCAAAAGCACGCCTTACCAACACATCGTGCTGACGCGACACCGCGATGACCTGCGGCTCTATCTCAACGGCAATTTGCAGTTCAGTTCGCGCGACGAATACCGCTATCACGAAAGCCTGGTGCATCCCGTGATGAGCCGGCTGAACAAACCTTCGCGTATTCTCATTCTCGGCGGCGGCGACGGCTTCGCTCTGCGCGAAGTGCTGCGCTATCCGGAGGTCACGGGAGTCACCCTGGTTGATCTCGATCCGGAAATGACCCGCCTGTTTTCCTCGCTGCCGATGCTCACGACCTTGAACCATCATTCTTTGATTTCCAAAAAGGCGACAGTGGTCAACGCCGACGCCTTCACCTGGCTGGAGACCAACAAAGATATCTTCGATGCCGTCATCATTGACTTTCCCGATCCCACCAGCTTCTCCATTGGAAAACTCTACACGACCACGTTTTACCAACGTCTGCAACGCGCCCTTAAACCCGACGCGCTGATGGTCGTGCAAACCACTTCGCCACTCATGGCCCGGCATTCGTTCTGGTGCGTAGACGCCACATTGCGCGCCTGCGGCTGGCAGACGGTGCCCTACCATTGTTATGTGCCGTCCTTCGGTGAATGGGGTTTCATTATGGGCGCGCGCCAGACCGTTCCATCCGCGACGCGTCTGCCGGATGGTCTGCGCTATTTCACGGATGCGGGCTTCGCCAACGAATGTGACTTCCCGCCGGACATGTCGCGCGTCGAAGTTGAACCGAACAAGCTGAACAACCAGACCTTGGTGCGCTTGTTTGAAAAAGAATGGGGGCGGCTCTGACCATGATGCGCCGCCGCACCTTTCTCCAAACCGGCACCGCCGCCTGCCTGACAGCGTGCACAGAATCATCGCGCATCACGGGCGGAATCGTCGGAGCCAATCATGCGGCAGGACACTGGCTGCGCGATTTAAAATCGCCGCCCGAACCCTCGCGCACGCTTGCAACGGATGTCGTCATCCTCGGTGGGGGAATTTCTGGACTGATCGCCGCACTGCGATTGCAAGAGGCAGAAATTGAAAAGATCACGCTGCTCGATCTGGAGTCAGCACCCGGCGGCAATGCGCGCTCCGGCTCCAACCGCGTCAGCGCTTATCCATGGGGCGCGCACTATGTGCCGGTGCCCGGCGAGGATGCGGTAGAGGTGCGGCGACTCTTCGAAGAACTCGGTCTCATCACCGGCCACGATGCTGCCGGGCGACCAATTTACGACGAGAGGCATCTCTGCGCCGATCAACAGGAGCGCTTGTTCACGCGCGGTGTGTGGCAGGACGGACTCGGCCCCACGCTCGGTGTTTCCGACACAGAACGCGCGGAGATGACATGCTTCACGGAACGGATCAACGAATACAAAAAAATCCGTGGCAACGACGGTCGTCGCCCGTTCTGCGTTCCGGTTGATCAAAGCTCGCGCGATCCGGAGTGGCTGGCACTGGACACAATCACCATGGAAACGTGGCTGACGCGTGAGAAGTTCAACAGCGAACCACTGCGCTGGTATGTGAACTATTGTTGCCGCGACGACTACGGGGCGGGCATCCGCGACGTCTCAGCGTGGGCGGGCCTGCATTACTTTGCCTCACGCGATGACAGCGAAGTCCTGACCTGGCCCGACGGCAACGGGTGGCTCGTAAAGCGCATCATGGAGCGGTTGCGCGGTGTCGATTTCCAACAAGCCGTGGTTTATCGGACGACCCAGGAGAACGATGCAGTGCTGGCCGATGTATTCGTCCCTACGACACAGGAGACGATTCGATTTCGCGCCAAAGCCGCCGTGTGCGCCCTGCCACGTTTCGTGGCCCAGCGGGTGATCGCCGGTCTGCCCGTTCTGCAAAACCTTGCTTACTCACCGTGGGCAGTGGCCAACCTGACCTGGAGTGGTGAACCACCTCCAGCCTGGGACAATGTGCTGCGCACCAGCGCCTCGCTCGGCTACGTCGTGGCCACGCATCAATCGCTTCATCCTTGTCCGAACGACACCGTGCTCACCTGGTATCAGCCGCTCGATCACTCCCCGCCGCCGCAAGCTCGCGAGGAGGCGTTGAAGAAACCGTGGACGAAGTGGCGCGATGAAGTTCTGAACGATCTTCGACCGGCGCATCCCGATGTGGCGCATCGCGTGACGCACCTCGATGTCATGCTCTGGGGTCACGGCATGATCCGGCCCGTGCCGGGATTCATCAGCGGCAGCGATCGCGCTGCGATGGCGCAACCACTGGGCCGGATCGCCTTCGCGCACAGCGACATGAGCGGCATCTCCATCTTTGAAGAAGCTTGCACGCGCGGCGCGGATGCTGCGCGCGCTATATTGAAAATCATCGGCAAAGCATGATCCTGGGACATCACACACTCATCGAACTCCACGGCTGCAACGACACCAAGCTGCGCGATGTCGCAGGTGTGCGCGCCTTGATGCTTGAGGCCGTCAAGCAGTCGGGCGGCACTTATGTGACCGATGTCTTTCATCACTTCAGCCCGCACGGAGTCAGTGGCTTAATTGTCATCGCGGAAAGTCATGTGACCATCCACACCTGGCCGGAGCACGGCTACGCAGCGGCGGACGTGTTCACCTGCGGCCATACTTTTAAACACGAGTTGTTTGTCACCTTGATGCAAAATGGATTGAGCGCAGAACGAGTAGAAACCAAAACCCTGGAACGAGGCAGGCTGACCACTTAACCTCTAACTCCTTACTTCTAACTCCAAATGCTCGTTACCCGCTTCGCGCCATCACCTACAGGTTGGCTGCATCTCGGCCATGCCTTTGCGGCGCTGTTTGCAGCGGACGAGGCCAGACGAAGCGGGGGCCGATTTCTCCTTCGCATGGAGGATATCGATTCGACGCGATCCAAACCCGAATACGAAGCGGCGATCTATGAAGACCTGCACTGGCTGGGACTGCAATGGGAGGAACCCGTGCGGAAGCAAAGCGATCATTTCGCGGACTATCGCACTGCGCTGAAAAAGTTGGAGTCGCTCGATGTTCTCTATCCATGTTTCTGCACGCGGCGCGAAATACAGGATGAGATCGCCCGCGCCGGCCAGGCACCACATGGCCCCGAAGGACCGGTGTATCCCGGCACTTGCAAAAAACTCGGCCGAAATGAAACGGAAACGCGCATCGCCGAGGGGCGCGACTATGCTTTGCGGCTTGATCTGACGAAGGCGATGGTGCTTGCCGGATGCAATCTTCATTGGGAGGATCTCTCTCACGGTAAATTTATCGCCGATCCATCCGCACTCGGCGATGTCGTGCTCGCACGCAAGGACACACCGACGAGTTATCATTTGGCCGTCGTGGTCGATGATGCAGCGCAGGGCATCACCCTCGTCACGCGCGGCGAGGATTTGCTCCCCGCGACTCATCTGCATCGCGTGCTCCAGCAACTGCTCGGCCTGCCAGTGCCAATCTGGAAACATCATCGCCTCATCACCGATGAAACCGGAAAACGTCTGGCCAAGCGTGATGACGCTCGGTCATTGCGCACGCTGCGTGAATTGGGCTGGACACCGGAGCGGGTCCGCGATGAACTTGGCAAGCTTCCTTCATGAACCGCCATCGCATCGCACCCAACGGCCCCGAATTCTCCCAATTGGTCTTCGGCACCTGGCGACTGCTCGATGCACCCGCGATGAGCCCACAGGATATCAACCGTCGCTTCAACGCTTGCGTGGATGCAGGCATGACCACAATCGACACTGCGGAGATCTACGGAATCTACGAAGTCGAGGAAGCACTCGGCAAGGCGCTGGCGCTTTCACCCGGTCTCCGGGACAATCTGGAGATCGTGACCAAGGCCGGCATCTATGTGCCCTGTAAATATCATCCGCAGCGCGAAGTCGCGCACTACAATGCCACTGCGGCGCGACTGGTGAAGAGCCTGGAAAAATCCCTCCGATTCCTCGGCACGGATCACTTGGATTTGTTTCTGGTGCACCGACCCGATTGGCTCACGAGCGCGGACGACACGGCAAACGGGCTGAATCAACTTCTGCGTGATGGAAAAATCCGCAGCGCGGGTGTGTCGAACTATAACGTGCACCAGTTCGATCTCCTGAACTCGCGCATGGAGCAACCGCTGGTCACCAACCAGCTTGAGTTTCATCTACTGCACATGGATCCAATTTTGGACGGCTCGTTCAGCCAGTGTGAGAAGCTCGGCATCCGCCCCATGGCTTGGAGCCCGCTGGCCCAGGGCCGCCTGTTTGACCCGAAGAACG
>JAIOQF010000150.1:0-3435 GCA_021413535.1 Verrucomicrobiota bacterium | reverse complement strand
GCGCAGCGTTTGAAAATTTGTTCAGAGAAATTGTCCGCGAAATACGGCGGCGCCACGTTGGAGCAATTCGCTTATGCCTGGATCATGGCGCATCCCGCACGGCCGCTTCCAGTGATCGGCACCAGCAAAATCGAGCGCATCACCAGCGCCGCCAAATCGTGTGACATTGCACTGGAGCGCGAAGATTGGTATGCGCTGTGGCAGGCGGCCCAGGGACGGAAAATTCCCTGATGAAATCGGCTTGGTTCGTAACAGGTCCGTTACGATTCTCCAGCATAGCGTTAGCGCGCGGACGCAAGGTCTGACCGACCACGCTTTTTGCCCTTTATAACCTAGGAGGATATCCATTGAATCGCCATTAAGTTGGCACGCCATGGAATGGTGAAAATGAGGAACGTAACAGAACGGTTACGGTGAATGTCTGGATTCGAAAATGCGAAACGGTGAAAGTCACGAAGTCAAGCGACTGCAAATTCGCCGACTCATCGTCAAACCAAACCAAACACACACCGCCATGAATACACTTCAAATCCACCTCGCCGGCACGGTCTCACGCAGACTCGTCGGCAAACATTCCAGACTTAGAGGCCGCTTCACATCCACGCTTTCATTTGCGTGTTCACTCCTGATCGGTCTGTCCGCATTCGGACAGAGTTATGAATCGAACGACCTTACTCCATTCGGAACTGTATCCGGAAAATTTTCAGGCTCATCCGGCGGTAAACAGGTGGGCGGATCGCAAGCGCCGGGATCCAGTTACACGCACGCAGTCATGGTGAATGGGAACGCGTTGACGGCAATCGACCTGCATCCTGCGTCGGGCTATTACTATTCGATGGCCACCAGTGCGGACGATTCACAGCAGGGTGGCTGGGGCTACTCGAATCTGGGAGGTGTTCACGCTCTCGTTTGGTCGGGTTCGGCGGCTTCCTGCGTGGATTTGAACCCGAGCGGTTACAGTTTTTCCTACTGTCTCGGCGTGCATCTGGGCGAGCAAGTTGGCTATGCGCAGAACCAAGTATACTTCGTCACGGCATCGCATGCGATGTCCTGGCACGGTTCGGCAGGGAGCGTGATCGATTTGCATACGGGCACCTACCCCTATTCACGTGCAACGAGCTGCCACGACGGAGAGGAAGTTGGCTACGTTTCCAGCGTTGCCTACCCTGAGGGCGATTCGCTCGGCTATCACACCACAAGCCACGCTTATCGCTGGGCCGGTTCGGCAGCGAGCGGAGTCGACCTGCATCCTGCGGGTTATGATGCCTCCGAGGCGCTGGCCACATCAGGCACGCAGCAAGGCGGCTGGGGTTACATGGCTCTTGGCACTTCGCATCTCCACGCGCTGCTCTGGTCGGGCGATGCGGCAAGTGTGGTCGATCTCCATCCTGCGGGATACAGCGAATCGCGAGTGAACGCGATGACCGCGACACAGCAAGTTGGTGAAGGCTGGATTGGTGCACCCGGATCGGCGGGATCCGTCCGTCATGCTCTGGCATGGTCAGGCACGGCTGCCAGTGTAGTTGATTTGAACCAGTATCTCCCGGCGGGCTACACGCATGCAGTGGCGACGGGCGTTGACGCCAACGGCAACGTAGTCGGTTATGCTTACAATAACTTTGTCGCGGGCGTAACCATTCCGCCGGGTGCGATTGCCGTAGTGTTTGCACCGGGGCAGGCTCCAGTAGGTGAACTTTCCTCAATGACCCTGACGCCATCCAACGTGACTCCGGGTGATGTAGTTCAGGGAGTAATCGCTCTGGGTGGTCCTGCTCCTGCAGGCGGTGTCAATATTTCCTTCGCCAGTAGTGCAGGCACGTTGGTGGCTCCTCCGGCACCGATCGTTATCCCAGAAGGCGAAAGCCAGGCGGCGTTCACTTTGCCCACCGGTGGCACGACACTAACAGTGCAGGTGGTGTCTTTGAAGCTCACTCCAGTGGTCAAGCCGGCTTTTCTGACACTGAATACCGTGGAAGGCGGATTCTCTACTTTTGGCACGGTGTCCCTGAACATCCCCGCACAACTAGGTGGCGCCACGGTCGCTCTCGCGAGCAGCAATCCTTCGCTGGCTACAGTCCCTGCTTCTGTGTTGATTCCGCAGGGCTACTCGGCTCTGAGCTTCACGGCAGGCACAGCAGCGGTGACGGCGGCGACTTCGGTCCCAGTAACGGCAACGTTCAATGGACAAACTGTAACCGGCTCGCTCGCATTGAGCCCGGCGCCGGTCGTATCGCTCTCGGCCTTGACTGGGGAAGAAATCGTCGGTGGCCAGCCCATGCTTGTTACCGTCTCATTGAACAACTTTCCGCGCGCGGCCGGTGGCGCGGTCATCTCGCTCACCAGCGGTGATGCCTCACTGCAGGTTCCCGCGAACGTGACGGTGCCATACGGCGCTTACAGCGCGACGGTGACCGCGACATCCAGTATCGTGTCGGGACGCAAAGGCGTTTCCTTGAAAGCGACTTATAACGGCTCGTCGCTCACCACCACCGTCTTCGTGGATCCGATTCCAACGGTAACCATCACGCAGGCTGATTACCTTACCGACACCCACATGTTCAAGGTCGCGGCCACGACGACCTTCACGAATGCCATCTTGACCTACGGCGGCAGTCCTGACGCTGCGCCGCTCGGCACCATGCAGTTTGAGCAAGGAGTCTTCAAGGGTTCGATGATTCTCGATACCCCACCGACCCGGGCGACCGTGTGGAACTCGCTCGGCGGCATGGCCACCGTGGCGGTCACGCTCAAGACCAGCAGCGCAGCTACCGGTGGTGGAGGCGGCGGCGGTGGTGGTGGCGGCGGTGGCGGCGGCAGCACCTCGACAACGTTCAAACTCACGGTAACCACCAATGGCAAAGGCTCTGTCGCCGTGAGTCCGGCCGCGAGTTCCTATGCCGCCGGCACGGTGGTTACCCTGACCGCAACACCGGCCGCAGGTTCACCCTGGATCGGCTGGTCCGGCGCGGTCACTGGAACGGCCAATCCCACAAAAGTAACCATCACCAAGGACACCTCGGTGACAGCGAACTTCAGATAGGCTGCCGACAGTTCAGCTAAATAGGGGCATGGGCGTGAGCTCATGCCCCTTATGCTAAAGTATTGAAACCTTCTCGGCGAAGCCTAAAAAAATTCCCAGCATCGCAAACCCGTTTCGTAACAGGTCCGTTACGATTCTCCGGCAGCGCCCCGGCGCGGATTGTGGATTGTTACCCTCGGATCTCCGTTCTAAGATCACCCTCTCATGCGCATCCTCGTTATCGAAGATGAATCCCAGCTCGCGCGGCATATTGTCAGCGCGCTAACGCGCCACGGACATCTTGCGACCGCCAAGCATGACGGACAGGAGGGATTGCAAGAAGCGCTGGCGCATCCGCCTGATCTCGTCGTGTTGGATTTAAACTTGCCGACACTCGATGGATTCTCCGTGCTGTC
>JAIOQF010000206.1 GCA_021413535.1 Verrucomicrobiota bacterium | reverse complement strand
TTGATGGCCGCAGCGGTGATGTGGGCCGGGGTGTTGAAGTCTGGTTCGCCAGCGCCGAAATTGAGAACGTCCACGCCCTGCTTTTTTAGCGCTTTCGCCTGGCTGGTAATGGAGAGTGTGAGTGAGGGGGCCAGTTCGGCGACGTTTTTTGCGATGAATTCCATGTGCGGGAGTTGGGGGATAAAGGGGATCGTTATTAAGCCGCAGACAGCCCGTTTGTCAACGAATCGGAAGCAATTCGATTTTGAGCGATGCAAATACAGCCGAACTACGATTGTCAGCTTGTCATCTGGAACTTCTGCGGAGCGACGGTCTCAGGAAGGCCAGATCGTTCACATCCCCATCGGCAAGTCCTCGCCAATGATCTGCACTTCGGTCTCCAGAGTGATGCCGCGTTCCTGAAGCGCAGCCTGCTGAATGTCGCCGATCAAATCAAGAACATCGCGTGCTCTGGCACCGCCGGAGTTGATGATGAAATTGCCGTGGACATCGGAGACGATGGCTGCGTTGCGCATGCGACACTTGAAATTCAGTTGTTCCACCAGCATTCCAGCGGGCACTTCGCGTGGATTCTTGAAGATGCATCCGGCGCTGGCGCCGACTGGCTGGCTTTCCTTTCGGTGCTCGTGCGACTCGTTCATTTTCGCATCAATGTCCTGCGTGGTCGTCTTGTGGCCCTGGAGCACGGCGCTCACGGCATAGTGCTGATCGAACTCCGGCACGCTGCGGTAGGCGTGCTTGATTTCGTTTTTCCATTTCTCCTCGATCTCTCCGCTGGCATTGATGAAACGCACACTCACCACCTGGTCGAAGGTCTGCACGCCCATCGCGCCGGCGTTCATGCGCAGGCAGCCGCCGAGATTTCCGGGAATGCCTTCCATCCACTCGAAGCCGCCGAGCCCGGCTTTGCGCGCCGCGCTGGCGATTTTTTTGAAGCGGGCACCGGCTCCGGCGGTGAGATATTCACCTTCGACGCTGACCTCCTCGAATTCGCCTTTCACCGGATGAATCACTGCGCCGCGGATGCCGCCGTCGCGCACGAGAAGATTGGAGCCCCGTCCGATGACCCGGATGGGGATGCTGGCTCCGCGGAGATATTTTACGACATCTTGAAATGCCTGCACGGTGTGAGGTTCGATCCAGTATTGCGCCGGACCACCGATGCGGATGGTGGTGTGATTAGACATCGGTTCGTAAAGTTTCACGATGCCGCCGTCATGCTGGTTCAGCAGGCTGTGCAGATCTTCAGCAACTTTCAAATCCCGGGCGAGGCAGCGACCGACTTCATGCACGTTGCCTGCTCCGAGCGTGATGAGCAGGTCGCCGGGCCGCAGCAGATTGCCGATTTTATCGCGCGCTTCCAGCAGAGTGGGGGTGGAATGGCATTTTTTGCCGGGGCATTGGGCGCGCACCTCATCGAGGATGGTTTCACCGCTGACGCCGGGCAACGGCTTCTCGCTCGCGGCATAGACATCGGTGACGCAGACCACATCGGCATCCGTGAAGGCCGCGCCGAAATCTTTCTTCAACAACTGGGTGCGTGTGTAGCGATGAGGCTGAAAGAGGCAGATGAGCCGCGTCGGATTCAAGGCGCGAGCGGTGGCCAGCGTGGCTCTGATTTCCGTCGGATGATGACCGTAGTCGTCGATCACCGAGAAGTGTGCTCCGGCGAACTTGGTTTCAAAACGTCGACGTGCACCGCGGAAACTGCCGAGCGCCTGCACGATGCTGTTGAAGGAGACGCCGAGACGCGTCGCGAGCGCGATGGCGGCCAGCGCATTCAAAACGTTGTGCTTGCCCGGGATGCCGAGCGTGATGACGCCGAGCTGTTTTGTATTCTCAAATACGGCAAACTCCGTTTGCGACGGGCGCAACTCAATGATGTCCGCACTGAAGTCGCATTCGCGTGTCCAACCATAGCCGACACTGCCTTTGCGGTTGCCACAAAGTTCTCGTGCCACGACATCTTCGGCGCAGTAGACCGTGAGGCCGCTGGTCTTTTCCAGAAGCTGCCGGAACACGGTCTTGATTGCATCCAGGTCTTCGTAGAAATCGAGATGCTCCGGCTCGATATTCAGGATGATCGCGTGCTTCGGCTGAAAATTTACCAGCGTGCCATCGCTCTCGTCTCCTTCGGCGACGAACACTTCGCCCTCCTGATCCCAGTGGGCGTTCGTTCCCAGAATCGGAATTTCCGCTCCGACATAGTGCGAGGGCTTCAAGCCACCGACTCGTAGCACATGTGCGGTGAGTGAAGATGTCGTGGTCTTTCCATGCGTGCCTGCGACGACCACTCCGGCCTTGCGGGCCATGATAGCGGCAAGGGCCTCAGCACGTCGCACGAGAGGAATGCCTTGCTTGAAGGCGGCTTCATAGGCCGCGTTGCCCGGCTTGACTGCGCTGGAATAAATCACCATGTCAGCTCCGTCCACTTCGCGTTCGTTTTGCGGACAGTGAAAAACGAGGCCGAGCTTTTGCAGGCGCTGTGTTTCCGCCGTGCTTACCTTGTCGGATCCGCTGACGGTGTTCCCGAGTTCCAGTAGCAGCAGTGCCAGGCCGCTCATGCCGCTGCCCGCCACGCCGATGAGATGCACTCGCAAAGGCGTTTGGCCTTCCTTGAGCAGACTGAGAACAGCGTGATTCATGAGCCTGAGGCGAGAATGAAATCCGCAATCTGTTCCGCCGCATCGTGGTGCGACATCTTCTGTGCCGCGCTGCGCATGGCGTTGTGTTTGAGATCGAGCGAGGTGATGTCGCTGATCGTGGAGGCTAGCATCTCTGGATTCAGGTCACTTTGTTGAATCAAAATGGCTGCGCCGTTGCGGGAGAATATCTCCGCGTTTTTTGTCTGGTGGTCATCGGCGGCAAAAGGGTAGGGCACCAGGATCGAAGGCACACCGAAAAGCGCCAGTTCCGACAACGTCGATGCACCGCTGCGCGCCAGCGCGACATCCGCGCTGCGATACGCCAGCTCCATGCGATGACAAAACGCAGCGACATGCGAGCGCAGCGCGATGGGCTTGCCTTGGTAGGCGTCACGCACCATCTGATAATCATCGGGGCCAGTGATATGCAGAATTTGCAGACCAAGCGCATCCAACTGCGGCAGAGATTCCGTCACGGTGTTATTGACCCCGCGCGCGCCCTGACTGCCGCCGACGACCAAGAGTGTTTTGAAGTCAGGTTTGAGGTTGAAAAACTTCAGCGCCTCTGATCGCTTGATGGCTTTAGCCGCTTCACGCAGCGCGTTTCTCACAGGTGTTCCGGTGACGTGCGTTTCTTTCTTGGGGAAATGCTGGGCGCAATCATCGAATCCCAGCAGCACTACATCGGCGAAGCGCGCCGTGAGCCGGTTGGCTTTGCCCGGCTCTGCATTGGAATCATGGATCAGCGTTCGGACTTTCTCCATTCGTCCCGCCAGCACGGGTGCCATGGAAGTGAAGCCGCCCATGCCCAGCACGGCGCTGATTTTTTTCTCGCGGATCATCTTGCGGCATTGATTCAAGCCTTGCCAGAAACCAGCGAGAAAGGGGAACATTTTTGGCGACCACGGTTTTGGCATCGCCAGAAAAGGCATCTTTTCAAACCGGAGGTTGGAGTGTCCGCTGGCCGCGAGAGCATCGATTTTTTTCTCGCTGATGAGGAGCGTGACATGATGCCCGCGCGCTGCCAGCACCTCGCCCACGGCGATGCCGGGGAACAGATGACCGCCCGTGCCGCCGCAGGCGATCAGAAGATGTTTTTTGTCATTAGCGTTCGCAGCCATTTGGTCCAGAGCGCCGCAGTGATACGACGGCAGAGCGGTGGCGGCAAGTGGTTCCTCAGGGGTGAGAATCAATGTGGTGAGCGAGCCCCTTCGCGGTTCATTAATCATTCAGTCAGGACAAAAGATGAGCTGATTATCGCCAGTTATGGAAATTTTAGTTGAATGAATAGACTCTTTTGTTATAATTACCATAATTGACTTAATTCATGCTCTTAACAGCAAAATTCAATTTGATTCTCGAACTCTGGCGCCAAGCCAGGTTTTGCAAGGTCCGCAGTGCATGATCCAATTCCAAATCGAATTTCTATGACGCGTGCTCTTAATCCAGCAGGACAAATTCAGGTTTCGCAGTTTGATCTGGCGTTCTTTCTTGCCGGAGTCTTCGTGGCAGTAGTTCTCAGCCCTTACTGCTGGTGGGCCGGAGCTGTCGTCTGGTTTGTAGTCGGGAATTTTTTTCTGTTCACAAATGTCTTTCGGGTTTCTCTGATGTCGCAAGTGGGTTGGGCCGGGGTGTTTACGCTGCTGGCAGTGTCGACCATCTTGAACGGGCAGCCGGGATGGACGGCGACGTTTGCCTTCAGCTTTGCCCTGGCGCTGGCATTGATTATTTGGGAAATGAAATCCTCCACTTGGGAGTGGCTGGGCATTAATTCTGCCCGACTCTCTGATCTGGCCTTGCGCCATGGAGAGTCGGCGGAGCCCGTTCAGGATCCGGTATCGGTGGGCGGCGTCAGCAGGCATTCCTACATCGACTCGTTGCGTGGCTACGCGATTCTCGGAGTGATCTTGGTGCACTCGTCATTGCAGGTGCAGCCGGTCAATCCGCACCTCCATTTGTTGATGACCTTCGGGCTGCGGGGAGTGGAACTGTTCTTCGTGGTCAGCGCCCTGACGCTCTGCCTGTCGTGGGAACATCGCTCCACAAGGGAAACGATGCCGTTGCGGAATTTTTTTGTCCGGCGCTTCTTCCGCATCGCGCCGATGTTTTATGTGGCCATTGTCCTCTATCTTTTGTTCGACGGCATGGAACAGAGGCCGATGGCCATGAATGACCTCAAATGGTGGCACATCTTGGTCACTGCGTTATTTCTCCATGGCTTTTCACCGGAAACTGTAAACTCCGTCGTGCCGGGCGGGTGGTCGATTGCAGTTGAAATGTGTTTTTACCTGATCCTTCCCGTGGTCGCGGTGAGAGTGCGTTCGGTTCGTGCCTGCCTGATTTTACTTCTGGCCAGCATCGTTGTGGCAAAATTGAGCGGCTACCTGCTTTACGGCTGGCTTTCAGTCATCTACCCACACGATCAGCAGTATTTGGTGGCGGGATTTGTGGCGAAAAATATATTGGTCAAGCTGCCGGTTTTTGCAGCGGGGATGCTGGCTTGTTGCATCCTTCGGGACGGTGTGCGCTCGCAGAAAGCAGTCGTGATCGGCCTGCTGCTGCTGGCCCCCGTGCTTCAGGCCGAGGCCAGCCTCACCGGTTCCGCTGCGGGCACGCTGATCCTCAATCCGGTTCATGCCGGCGTGCTCTTCGCGCTGTTCGCCCTGATGCTCGCGACATTTCCACCGCGAATCATGGTCAATTCATGGATAGCTGCGGTGGGAAAAATCAGCTTCAGTATGTATCTTCTGCATTTTTTGGTGCTGGATTGTGTGGCGCGATTCCTGCCTGCATTCGAAGGGGACGGAGTCAGCCTGCTTCATTTTATGCTGGTTGCCATGGTGACGGCCGGACTGGCCTCGATAACTTATCGCTGCATCGAATTGCCAGGCATAGCCTTGGGAAGAAAACTTGTCAGCCGTTGGGAAAACAACGCCAGCAACCATTGTGAGCGGCGAGAAGCGGAACCGCAGGAGAATTGAGCGCCGGTGGTTGGCCCGCGTCACATTCTCGTTTTCAGGCCGGTAGCTGCGTGCCGCTCCCTCTTTATTGTGTGAAGCTCACTAGGCTGGCAGGGTCTTGTGCGAGCCATCGCAGAAGGCGCCATTCTTCGAATGCTTGCACTGGCAAAGCCAGACTTTTTTCTTCTCGGTCAGGGTAAATTTTTGCGGGCCAAGGCCCGTGCCTTTGTGGGAGCCGTCACACATCGGTTGATGACCGGAGAGACCACAGGCGCACCACCAGTGGTCTCCGGCTTCGAGTTCGATTCCAATGGGTTCACGGGCAGCGATTTTTGGGAGGGTGGACATGGGGGGAAATGCGGAATGTTGAATGTTGAATGTTGGGTAAGTCTGTCAGAACGCGGTGAGTTTTGCAATATCGGAAACTAAGCCTAGACCACGATAGACCAGACCTGTGTAAACTTGAACCAATGAGGCTCCGGCGTTCAGTTTCGACTGCGCATCATCTGTGCTAAAGATGCCGCCAACGCCGATGATCGGAATGGTCTTTGGAAGCAACTGACGAAAAGCGGCAATCACTTCTGTCGAGCCTTGATTGAGCGGGGCTCCGCTCAATCCACCTGCTTCTCGCGCGAGTGGATGCTGCTTTACGGCGGTTCGCGACAGGGTGGTGTTGGTTGCGATCATGCCGTCCAGTTGCATTTCGGAAAACACCCGGGCCAGCATTTCGATCTGAGTGGTATCGAGGTCGGGGGCGATCTTGACGACGAGTGGAACCAACTTGCCGTGCTGTGAGGCTAGTTTGCTCTGTTCTTCTTTTAGAATGCTCACCAGTCGACGCACCGGCTCCTCGGCTTGCAATTCGCGCAGGCCCTTTGTATTTGGCGATGAAATATTCACCGCGATGTAGTCGGCCACGTGATAGGCGGCATGGAGGCATTTCACATAATCATCCGCCGCGTTCTCGTTCGGGGTGTCAAAATTTTTGCCAATGTTCACACCCACGATGCCGCCACCGCTTCGTTTCTCCAATCGCGCGACTGCGGCGTGGATGCCTGGATTATTGAAGCCCATGCGATTGATGATCGCCTCATTCTCGATGAGACGGAACAAGCGTGGAGTGGGATTGCCTGGTTGAGGTCGGGGTGTGAGCGTGCCTACTTCAACATGGCCGAATCCGCAGGCCAGCCAGGCATCCACAGCGGACGCAGACTTGTCCATGCCGGCGGCGAGACCGACGCAGTTCGGAAATTTCAAGCCCAGCACCGAAATTTCGGACTTCGGATTTTGGACTTCGGATTTCAGAAGTCCGAGGCCATGCGCGACGCGCAGAAGTTTCACCGTCCATTCATGGGCCGTCTCCGCATCCAGCTTGAACAGAATCGGGCGGAGGAGGGGATAGAGAGAGTGGATGAGCGGCATCGTCACGATGCTCAAAGCTCAGTTCCCAGTGTTCAGCAAGCGGAACGTGATGCGCACTCTCATTGCAGCAAGAAAACGCACCGAAATTTATTTCTGCATCAATGTGGGCGCATCAGCAGCAACTTTCACCGTCGGCTCACCCTTCAGGTAACCGAGTGAGGTGAGAAATTCATCGGTCTTTTTCAAGGTGACCTGAGTCCACGGCGCACGATTGAAAAATCCGTGCGACTGATCTGCGGCAGTCCACAATTCCGCGCGCAGGCCGAGAGGCTTCGCCTTAGCAAGATACTGCTCCGCGCCGACCTTGAGCTTGTCCGCCGTGCCGAAGAACATGATCGCCGGCGGAGTTTTCGCATTGATGAAGTGGTTGGGTGTAATGGCTTGAGCCCTTGCCAAGTCGTCACCGACCAGGCTCCTAGCCTCGGCGAGTTCATCAATGTTTAGCGCTGGATTGAAAAGTACCATCGCGTTCGGTTTGGCGGAGATGCTTTTATCGTCTGTCTCCGCATCGAAGGCATCGATCAAGGCCGTGCAGGCCGCAAGGTGTCCGCCCGCGGAACCGCCGGAGGCGACAACTTTGTCACCATCAATGCCCAGTTCGTTCGCATGTTGCCGCAGCCAGCGCACGGCACTCTTCGCGTCCTCCACGCACTTGTCGGGTTTCGTGTGATGAATGGACTCGATGCGATAGTCTGCGCTCGCGGCCACCATGCCGCGCGATGCGAAGTAGTCGCTCTGCGCGACGAACTGCGTGTAGCTACCGTATTTCCATCCGCCACCGAAGAAGAACACAATGACCGGGCGCTTATCCGATGGCTTCCAGTCCACTGGGAGGGAGATATGCAGACTCAGTTTTCCCTGCGGTGTCGTCTTATAAATGCGATCCTCGTGCGTCACTGCCACTTCTGTCAACTTTAGCGGCGGTCTCACGTTCCGGCCTTTTTCGGATTGTGCGAAAGCGTTTGCCGACAGCAGCGAAATGAGGAGACAAATTGATAGGTTTTTCATGATGTAAATAACGAACCCGGGCGGATGATCTTGCGGAAATTACCAGGCGCATTTTACTCTCGATTTTTGAGTAGTCATTTTAGGTCTGGAACACAAGCCGGAAACTCCTTGCACAGATCATCATTCTGATTCAGAGACAACGCACTTTCATTTCAGCAGCATGTCCACTCCCACTCTCCCCGCCGTCCGCCCCTCTGAACTTGGCCAGCCGTTTTATGTCGGCTCCGTGCAACATCTTTACGCCGTGCCTGGGCGCGACGACCTGATGGTCTGTGAAACGACCAATGCCGGCAGTGTGTTCGATGTCGGGAGCATCTTTGACATTCCCGGCAGTGATGTGAGCCGGGCGACCTTTCGTCACGCGCTTTACACGCGGATGAGCCGGCCGGAGACGTGGGCCAAGGTGCGGGATGCGATCGTGGCTGCTCAAGGGAGCGCGGACACTCCTGTCCGCAATTTCTTGGAAGACCTTCAGCGCGGCCCGCTGGAGGCCATGCTCAAGTCAGGCGCGCTCACGCATCACATCGGCATGTTGGACGCGCAGAGCGGCGCGATTGTCACTAGCGGCACACCGCAGCATCCAAGCACGTTCAATGTCGTGCGCCGCTTTCCTGTGATGAAGCCGGTGCAAAAAGCATTCCTTGGCGGCTTCGTCTATGATTACGCCATGTTTCCGCAAGCGGCGACCTATGTGATTCCGCTGGAATACATCGTGCGCTTCGGCATCACCGGCGGCTCATCGGTGCTGAAAAAATACAGCAGCCTGACAGACTCCGGCAAGAAAGCCTACGAGGCCGAACTTGGACTCACGCAACCAATGCAGGCCTGGCAATTTCTGCCGCGTCCCATTTTCGATCTAACCAGCAAGCACGAACCAGAAGACCGCAACGTCAGCAAGCAGGAAGCACTGCTCATGAGCGGACTCGAAGGCGAGGCCTTCATCAGCACCGTGAAGTTGAGCATTCTCGGTGCGTGGGCCGTGCGGCAGTTGCTCGACGAGATCGGATTGCTGCTTTGGGACATCAAGTGGGAGTTCGCCGTGGAAAATGGTGACTTCTACTACGTGGACACCATCGACACTGACAGCTTCCGCGCGACGAGTTTCATGGAGGCAGATGGTCGCAAGCTGGTGCTCCACTACAATAAGCAGGCCATGCGCGACTACTACAAGATCGTCCACGCCGACTGGTTCGCCGGTGTAAACGAAGCGAAGAAAGAAGCGCAAAAAACGGGCGTGCCATTCAAGCAACTTCTCAAAGATGGTCAGGCCGCTGGCAAATGGCCGAACACGCCCGTCGTGAATGAAGAGTTCCGCTCGCTTCAGGCAAAGAAGATGGATCTTATCCGGCAGCATGTGCTCGGTGAAACGCCCGCCGACAAAGTGAAGATCGGTCTCGCCGAAGTCGGCGCTGCGGAAGTCGAATTCTACAAGAAGCGCGGGCTCTTCGCAGAATACGCGAAGGCGAACGGGATTTAACCCGCCTCACTTCTTTTTCGATCTTCCGTCAAGCTTCGAGAGGAGCTTGATGGCCTCTGGCGACCCGAATACATCGACTTCTAAAAGTGACTGCCGCTCTTTGGCTGTTTCTATTTTTTCGCCGTTTATCGTTTTTCCGTAGGCTTTCCACGGAAGGCCGGTGAGTGTTTCAAAGAAGTAAAGCTCTTCAGCGGCAGCTTGTCCGTTCGCCTCTTTGTGTTCCAATCCATTCTTCTTCCATTTGAAATTCAACACAGCAAACGGCTTTTCCTCTTTCAGTATCACCGTTCCTCGCTTTCCATTTCTGAATGCTTTTACGGCTTTGCATAGATCATCGCTGAATTTGTTAAATTCATCATCTTCGTCTCTCAACACGCGATAGGATTGAACTCCACGAGATGATTCTTTCGTTGTTTCCACCGTGAACTCTGTCGGTCCCATGTCGGATTCTTCCACGTTTCCATCCGTCCATGTTGCGTATTTTGTTGGATGACCATCAATCCATTTATAGTAAATATTCTGTCCCCACCAAGCTTTGCGTCCTGACGCATCAAAGCCGATGAGATAGCCGTCAGAATACTCTGGCTCACCCGACCCGCTATAGACATCCAGTAGTTTCAGACAACTTGCCTTGGAGTCAGCTTGGATGATCTCATATCCCAGCTTATAACCGTCATTGTTAAAGCTCACCAGCACCTCGGGAATCCCATCGCCATTAAGGTCTTTGAGTGTGAAAGGCACAAGGGGCGGTGTTATGTGAAAATAGTCTCGCTCGCTAGGTTTTACTCCCTCAGGCACCCAGTCAGCAGTTGCTTGCCAAGCCTCGCGGAACTGCCATTGCCCGCTCTTCCACTCAAGATAGGCCAAGCCATAGACAGCGTGCTTCGTTTGAGCGATCGCCCACAGATGCCCGTCACCAAACAAATCGCCCCACAGCACAAATCGTTCACCAGGGAGCACCAGGTTATTTGGCGGATTCTTGTCCTTGGCTGGTTTTACGGATTGCATGGTGGATTCCATATCTGACTGGATGGCGGAAAGTTCCTCCTTCTGGAGCGGCTGAACTGCCGTCAGCATTTTTGCTGTGATTCCGAAAGCAAGAATCGCTATACACAAAATCAACCGCTGCGATAGACAGCACGAGGTCATTCCTGCAGCATAAATTTCTTTGTGTTTCACGCAAGACAAAGGTAGTTATCATCCATGATACACACTGTCGAAGCTCAGATCGATCCATCAGGCGCGGTGCGCCTGTTAGATGCCTCCCGGCAAGGTTTTCACCGCTCATGAAAGCCTGATCTCAAAGAAAATTGGCAACCTGTCAACTTTAGCGACCAAGACGATTCATGAGGTGGCTTGACAATGAAAATGGAAATCCATGACGGCACAGATCGCGGACTGGCCTGACGTCCTTGAAACTGCCCGCCTCATCATCCGGCCCGTCGGTCTCGACGAGGGTTTGATGCTGAATCAAGCCGTGCGCGAATCATTTGCCGAGTTGCACCCCTGGATGCCTTGGGCGGATAAGATACCGACCATCGCGGACAGTGTTGAGGCCTGCCGCAGCATGAGAGTGAAATGGCTGCTGCGCGAGGAGTTGATGCTGGTCTTTATTGACAAACAAACTGGCGAACTCATCGGCTGCGGTGGGTTTCATCACATCATCTGGAGTGTTCCGGCGCTGGAAACCGGCTACTGGTGCCGCACGAAGTATTGCGGGCAGGGCTATATCACAGAGGCGGTGAGAGAGCTCACGCGTTTTGTTTTTGATGTCTGGCGTGTATCGCGTTTAGCCATCACCTGCGACGAGCTCAACGAGCGCAGTTGGAGGGTGGCGGAACGGGCTGGATTCGGGCTTGAGGGTGTGCTGCACCATGACCAGCTTGATCGCTCGGGTCGGCCGCGAGTCACCCGGATCTATGCCCGGGCCTGAAATTCGACTGGAATTTGATCATCCTGCGGCTTGCCATTTTCCCAGAGCGCGGCATGTCTGGTCTTCCATTTCACTACCTGCCTTGACCACTACTTACGAAATCTCCAACAAGTTCGACACTGAGGGCGACGCCCAGTCGCTTCTCTATGAGCCACCAGCGAGTCCGCTGCGATTTCGCAAGACCATGCGCTACACCTTTGACTGCGAGGGCGATGCCAAAGCACTTGATGCCTTCGTTCATGAAGTGCTGGTGGATCGTATCAGCCAGACAGCGCATCAAGACGCGAAGCCGCTCTGGGATGGCACAGCCTTCATTCTCGACTACGGCATGAAGGGCGGCGCGCTCGATTTGGAAAAGGAAGCGATCCTCGGCTACTACCGCACGCTGAAAGCGCCCGCCTTCAAACTGAACAAGCTCACGCTGAAGACGCGCATCTATGTCTTCGGCAAAGGTGCAGATGCCGATGTGTTTGTGAAAGATATTGTAAACCCTGCGATCCAGAATTCCGAATTGATCCATGCCTGATTCGTCTAAGAAAGCCGTCTACCGTCACATTCCCATCGCCGCAATGTCCGGCGAGGAACTCCTTGCGCTGAGTCAGCGCATGAAGCTGTCCCTTTCGCAGGTAGACATGCTCGCGGTGCAGAAAATTTTCGCGGACGAAAAGCGCGAGCCAACCGATGTGGAGTTGGAAGTCATCGCTCAGACCTGGAGCGAGCACTGCAAGCACCGCATTTTCGGCGCACTGATCGAACACACGTTGGACGGCAAGACTGAGGTCGTGGACGGCTTGTTTAAGACTTACATTAAAGCCGTTACCGAACGCATCATGGCTAAGAAGCCTGGCTTCGTGCTTAGCGCGTTCACCGACAACGCGGGTTTCGTCAAATTGGACGATACACTGGCAGTCTGCCTTAAGGCGGAGACTCATAAT
>JAIOQF010000082.1 GCA_021413535.1 Verrucomicrobiota bacterium | reverse complement strand
CTCGAGAGGTGGGCCGCCGCGACGATCGCCGGATCGGTGATCTCGACGCCGTGATGGACCGCATAGCGCTCCTTCAAGCCGCGCAGAATCGCGACCGTGTCTTCGATGGTCGGCTCATTGACCAGCACTTTCTGGAAGCGACGCTCGAGCGCCGCGTCCTTCTCGACATACTGGCGGTACTCATCGAGCGTGGTCGCGCCTATGCAATGCAGTTCGCCGCGCGCCAGCGCCGGTTTCAACATATTGCCGGCGTCCATCGCGCCCTCGGCCTTGCCCGCGCCGACAATGGTATGTAGTTCATCAATGAAGAGAATGATCTCACCCTCACTGCTGGTGACCTCCTTGAGAAAGGCTTTGAGGCGCTCTTCAAATTCACCTCGGAATTTTGCACCAGCCATCATCCCCCCCAGATCCATGCTGATCAGCTTCTTGTTCTTTAAAGAGTCGGGCACGTCGCCGGCTATGATGCGTCGCGCGAGCCCCTCGGCGATGGCCGTTTTGCCCACCCCGGGCTCCCCGATGAGCACCGGGTTGTTCTTGGTGCGCCGACTGAGCACCTGCATGACGCGACGAAATATCCGTCCGCGTCTTCAAGAGGGCCAGAATGAAATGCTCAACACTGAGGTAATCGTCCTTGAGCTTCTTCTGTTCCTTTTCGGCATTGGTCAGCGTCTCCCGCAAGTCGTGCGAGAACTGCGGCTGCCCGCCGCCCGAGACCTTGGGCTGCCGGGCCAGATGGGATTCGATAGTCGCCTTGAGGCTATCAACCCCCGAGCCGATCTTTTCGAGCAAAGGCTTGGTGACTCCGCCCTCCTGATCGATCAGCGCCAGGAGCACGTGCGAGGGTTTTATCTCTGGATGCCCGTATTGAGCGGCTTGCGACTGTGCTGAAGCGAGACCTTCCTGGAGCTTTTGGGTGAGTCGATCGAGATTCATATAAATATTAGTGTAAAATAAGCGCAGGGTTCAAGCCAACCATATTTTGTCTTTATTAAATCATTATATATCAAGTATATATGGATATATTTTACTTATTATTCTAGTTTAGAAAGTTGCGTCATTTTGACATTAAGTGTTTTCACGCAAAAACTAGTGCGACAAAATTACGCTTTCTTCGTCTGCTTCACCCGCGTCCTAGCTGGGAAAAGTTCACGGCACAACTTACAAGTCCGACCATCACAGCCTCGCGCGCTGCAATACTCACGTCCGTAGAAAATAATTCGTAGATGGAGCTTGTTCCATTGGTCTTTCGGGAACAATTTTTTCAAGTCACGCTCCGTTTGCAGCACCGACCTGCCATTGGTCAAATCCCATCGCTGGGCCAGCCGGTGGATATGGGTATCGACCGGAAAACTGGGCACCCCGAAGGCCTGGGCCATGACGACTTGCGCAGTCTTGTGCCCGACCCCAGGGAGCGCCTCCAATTCCTCAAGCGTTTCAGGAACTCGGCCCCCGTGCTGATTCACCAGCAGGCGCGAAAGGCCGGAAATCGCCCGCGCTTTCTGTGGCCCCAGACCGCATGGCCGGACGATCCCCTCGATCCGGGCGACCGGCACTTCCATCATCGCCTGGGGAGTCGCCGCAAGCTTGAAAAGCTCGGGTGTCACCAGATTCACCCGCACATCCGTGCACTGAGCCGAGAGCAGAACCGCAATCAACAGCGTGAACGGATCACGATGATCCAAGGGAATGGGCGGATCGGGATAAAGCTGAGCCAGCCTTTCAGCGATCCGACTCGCCCGTTGCTGCCGGTTCACGTCGACTCGCGTGTGCTTATGAGTTGGATTCGATGCGTTGCACCATGGCCCGGACGCGACCACTGACTTTCTGGCGGTCTCTCATGATGGCCAGACTTTTGGAGAACGATCCCCATCTGACGACCTCAATGTTTACCTTGCGGGCACCCCATTCCTTCATGTCGGTCTTGGTTGGCTTGTAAAGGTCGATGGTATTGGTTCCAACCAGCGCCGAGCCGTAGTCGTCCACCTCGTAGAGATGCGGATCCCCCTCAATCTTGAAGACGGTGCCCACGGGGTAGACCGACCAGTCTGTCGCCGCGCTGCGCACCTTGCCGTATTTAAGGTTCGTGCCGACCGCCGATGCCGACTTATACTTCTTATGGTCACTTTCCGTATGAGTGTAAGCCGTGGTCTTCACGCTGTTGATCTTGCCGGAATGAGCCACGCCCGAACTGCTGCTTTCGCAGGAAACAAGGCTCGTAAGAAGAGCGGCCAAAGCTGGCAGATAGATAAATCGCATAGGCAGTAGTGGTTCAGGAACCCAGAAGATGGCAGATGGCTAAGCATGCAGAAAATGCCAAAAAGAGTCAACTTATAAAAATTATAGCCGTGAGAAATAGCGACGCCTCGAGAGATGCTATGGGGCATAATCCTTACCCACTGCCAGCGAAAAACCTATGCACAGCGGACAGGAAAGATATACTCCTCATGTTGAAACTCCGCCATGAATCCGGCACCAACCACCGCCACGACAAATCACGCGCGAAAAGCGTCATAGTCAGGGATCACCATTCACAAACTGAATGGGCGCAGCGACATCCCTGCCAACCGTAATAATAAAAATCTATCCCATATGCCTGATCACCAACTTTTCGTGAATCCCCTTAAGACGTGTCTGGCGATTCTTCTGATGAGCGGCATCATCAGCATCTTGAGTGCTGAAGATCGCGAAGAACATGAAAGACATGATGGTCGCGGCGGCAAAAAGTCTTCCCGCACACTTTATAAAGAGATTCCACCTGCAGTATCGCGAACGGTTAGTTTCACAAATGACGTGAAGCCGATTCTTCTGGAAAACTGCACCCGTTGCCATGGCGTAAAAAAACAGAAGGCCGAACTGCGGCTTGATACCAAAGAGGGCATTTTGGCCGGTTCGGAAGATGGTCCCATCATCAAACCAGGCAAAGGTGAGGCCAGCTTGCTGGTTCGCTCGATAGCGGGAGTTGGCGTGGAATCAGACCAGGTGATGCCGCCAAAGGATGACATGCTGACCAAGGATGAAATCGGCATCATCCGGGCCTGGATTGATCAGGGAGCAAAGTTCGATGGCAAATAGCAAGAAGTTGTGCCGATAGCCAGCCTTCAGGTTGAGAGAGAAATGCGCGAATCATACCCCTTTCCACCCCGTCTCCGCTGCACATCCTAGTTCAACTTTTCCCGCAGCGATAATCGATCACCGCGCCAAGTCTTGAAAGAGTGGCTGGAGAATCACAGTAGTCGTTTTACCCTGCTGTCAGACTTCGCCGCCAGTTCGTCTAACTCGCAAATTTTCAACATGGTGGGCAGGGCTGGATTTGAACCAGCGTAGGCGTAAGCCAGCAGATTTACAGTCTGCCCCCTTTAACCGCTCGGGCACCTACCCTTGTCATGATGAATTCCGCTTCGTGAAAAGCGGATGTTCCGATAACGAATGATCATGCTTGTTGCAACAAAAAACTGCCGCCAAGAATAGGCGGAACTACCGCCGCTCGCGCTTCGTGCGCAACGCCTCCTCCATTTTGACCAGCGGCAGGCAGTTCACGACATCCCTCTTCGTAAGCCAGCCTTTCCGCGCGATGCGCACGCCGTAATAAACATCCTGCAATCCACGCGTGCTGTGCGCATCGGGATTGATGGAGCACTTCACCCCTTTCTCCACTGCGACCTTCCACCAGCGCCAGTCGAGATCGAGCCTCCACGGATTGGCGTTAATCTCGATGATGGTTCCGGTCTCCGCTGCCGCTTTGATGATGGCCGGTATATTTACCGCATAGGCTGGACGTTCCAAGAGCAACCGCCCCGTGACGTGACCAAGCATGGTGACATGCGGATTCTCCATCGCTCGGATGATACGCTTGGTCTGCTCAGCCTCGGAGAGCGTGAAAATGTTGTGCACGCTGGCCACGACGTAATCGAGCTCACCCAGCAATCCGTCATCGAAGTCGAGCGATCCGTCTTTGAGGATGTCCACTTCGCTGCCAGCAAATAGGCGCAGACCCTTGTCCGCAAACTCCTCGTTCAGTTGCCGGATTTCTTTGATCTGAGCGCGCAGGCGTTTCTCATCAAGGCCGTTGGCGATCACCGATGATTGGCTGTGATCGGCTATCCCAAGATATTGCCAGCCTAGTTCGTGCGCGGCCTCCGCCATTTCACGCAAGGTCGCTTTGCCGTCGCTGGCGGTGGTGTGATTATGAAAGCAGCCGCGAAGATTGGAAAGCTCCACCAGCTTCGGCAGCGTTCCTGATTCCGCAGCGGCAACCTCACCCGTGTTCTCGCGCAATTCGGGTTCGATGAAATCAAGGTCGAGGAACCGGTAGACATCAGCTTCTTCATTCAATGTGTCGGAGGCAGCTTGCCCCCGTTGTTTTTTGATCGAGGGCGCGACGCCCTCGCTAAGGGTAAATCCATATTCATTGAGCGACCACCCGCGTTCCAACGCACGCTGACGCAGCACAATATTATGTTCCTTGCTGCCAGTGAAATATACCAGTGCTGCGGCAAACTCATCATTCTTTACGGCCCGTAAATCACATTGCACGCCGCTCTCGAGCAGCACGCTCGATTTGGTTTCGCCGTGACCCAGCACCTGCTTCACGCCGGGCATGCCGACAAATTCATTCATCACCGCCGCAGGTGTCTTGGCGGCCACCAGAAAATCCAGGTCATGCACCGTCTCCTTTGCTCTGCGATAGCTGCCGGCAACCTCCGCGCGCGAGACATCAGGATGCTCCTTCAGCATGGCCAGCATCTGCGCTACGATCGGCGCGACCTGGTCCTGGCGAAATTCATGAGCGTGGCTCTGGCGAAAAGCAATTCCTTCCAAAAGCTTCTGCGCTGTCTTCTCGCCGAAACCCGGAAGCTTGGCAGCCGCACCGTTCTCGCAAACGCGCTTGAGATCAGCGATGGAACCGACGCCTAGTTGCTGATGCAGCGCCACAATCTTTTTCGGACCCAGCCCCTGCACATCGAACAGCTCCATGATTCCCTCGGGAAATTCCGCTTTAAGCTTGTCGTAAAATTCCAGCTTCCCGGTAGTCGCCAGTTCGTGAAGCTTCTGTTGCAGGGCATCGCCGAGGCCCTTGATGCCCTCGAGCTCATTCGCCGCCGCCTTGGAAACGATATCGCCCGGAAAGTTTTCCACGATCTCCGCGCCGGTGTTGTAGGCCCTGACTTTGAAAGTGTTTTCCCCTTTGAGTTCGAGCAATCGCGCAATGTTGCGCAGCACTTCAGACATCTGGTCGGCGGTCATGCCAGAAAATGCCGCAGATGCTGGTGGTGTCCACAATTTCGGGAAAGACCCATGTGATCCAGCCTTTCGCGTTGACCCCTCGTGCCTGCGCTGGTAACAAGCCGACGCATGAAACTGCTTCTCGAAACCCTGACCAGCGGCGCGGAATATCTCGCCAAGCGCGGTGTGGAGGATTCGAGACTGAACATGGAACATCTTCTGGCGCATGTGCTCGGCTGCCGGAGGCTGGATTTGTATCTTCGCTTCAACGAAATGCTGCAAGAAGAGCCGCTGGTTCCGCTTCGTGCCCTGCTGAAACGTCGTGGTGAAGGCGAGCCACTTCAGCACTTGCTGGGCACCGTTGAATTTCACGGCAGCGTGTTTGTTTCCGATTCCCGCGCCTTGGTGCCGCGTCCGGAAACTGAGCATCTGGTCAGCATCGTAATTGAAAAAATGTTTCGTGGTGTGACTCCGAATCAAGTGCTCGACATGGGTGCCGGCAGCGGCTGCATCGGTTTGTCCTTGGCCAAGGCCTGGCCGCAGTGCGAAGTCACACTGGCGGATGTTTCCGAGGACGCGCTGGAACTGGCCCGCCTCAATGCCGGCCGGCTCGGCTTGCAGCCCAAGTTTATCCGCAGCGATCTGTTTGAAAAAATCACCGGCGATTTTGATCTCGTCATCGCCAACCTGCCCTACATCCCGATCGCCGAAAAAAAATCACTGGATCGCGAAGTGCTGCGCGATCCGGCATTGGCGCTGTTCGGAGGCGAATCCGGACTGGACATCATCCATCGTTTCATCGCGGACTGCCCGGCGCACCTTGCTGAAGGAGGACGGATCGCGCTGGAACTGCACCATGATCAAGCAAAACGTGTGAGCGAACGCTTGCATCACGACGGTTTTGCGAACATCGAAACTGCACGCGACCTCGCCGGAATCGAGCGCTTCGTCTTTGCCGGGAAACCGCCAACCCTGAACTCCGAACCCTGAACTCCGAACTCGAACAATTTCCATGCAAAAACTTATCGTCCACGGCGGCACGCGACTTCGCGGCAAGGTCAACATCAGCGGCTCGAAAAATTCCTCGCTGCCCATTCTCGCGGCCACGCTACTGACCAAAGATGATTGCATCATCCGCCGAGTGCCGGACTTGAGCGACACCAATTACATGGTGCAAATTCTTCGCGCGCTCGGCGCGGAAGTCGAACGCGCCAGCGGCGTTGTGCAGGTTAAAGCGGAGAAGATCAAAGCCGACGCACCCTACGACCTCGTGCGCAAAATGCGCGCTTCCATCTGCGTCATGGGTCCCCTCACCGGCCGCCTGCATAAAGCGACCGTCTCCATGCCCGGCGGCTGCGTCATTGGCGACCGACCCGTGGATCTGCACCTCAAAGGGCTGGAATATCTCGGCGCCAATGTGAAAATGGAAGGCGGCAACATTGACATCAGCGCCAGCAAAGGCCTCAAGGGCACCACCATGAATCTGCTGGGCAAGTTCGGCTCCACCGTGCTGGGCACGGGAAATGTCATGATGGCCGCCGTGCTGGCGAAGGGAACCACGATCATCGAAGGCGCGGCCGCGGAACCGGAGGTCGAAGACCTGGCGCATTTTCTCATCAAGATGGGCGCGAAGATTGAAGGCGCGGGCACCACACACATGATCATTGAAGGTGTGAAAGAACTTCACGGCGTGGATCACACCGTCATTCCCGACCGCATCGAAGCCGGAACCTTCCTTGTGGCTGGCGCGATCTGCGGCGACGGCGTCATGCTGCGCCGGGTAATCCCCGCCCACTTGAAAAACATCACGGACACGCTGGCGGCCTCGGGCTACGAGATCTCGAGCACGAAGGACACCGTTACCATCATGCCGGCGGGCGCGCCGCCGAAGGGATTTCACCTGACCACGCGCACCTATCCCGGCTTTCCCACCGATATGCAGGCTCAGTTTTGCGCACTAGCCTGCACCATCCCCGGACTCAGCAGCGTCAAGGAGACCATTTTCCCGCAGCGCTTCATGCATGTGCCTGAACTCAAGCGCATGGGTGCCAACATCGAACTGGATGGTGACACCGCACGCATCACCGGCGTGGACTCACTGAGCGGAGCGCCCGTCATGGCCAGCGATCTCCGCGCATCCGCGGCGTTGGTGCTGGCAGCGTTGAATGCCAAAGGAACTACAGAAATTCACCGACTTTATCACATCGACCGTGGTTACGAGCATCTCGACGAGAAGCTTGCCCTGCTCGGGGCAGAAATGGAACGGGCGAAGGAGTGATCCCAATTCGCGTCACACAGAACCCAGTGCCTCGTCGAGCACTGCGAGCATGAAATCCGCGTCGGCTGTGGTGATGCACATCGGCGGTTTGATGCGGAGGGTGTTGCCCCGCAGACCGCCCTTGCCGATGAGCAGCCCCAAATCCTTGCAGGCCTCAAAGACCCGGGCACACTCTTCGCTGGCCGGTTCCTTGGTCGTCCGATCCTTAACGAGTTCCACTCCCAGCATGAGGCCGAGTCCGCGCACTTCGCCAATGAGCGTGTGTTTTTGCGCAAGTTTATTG